>JBBSMO010000207.1:0-5092 GCA_038233155.1 Longimicrobiales bacterium | reverse complement strand
TTTTCACAGCGTCCTGGTTGGCGGTACCAACGGCAAGGGTTCGGTTGCAGCCATGTGCGAGTCGGTCCTGCGGCAGAGCGCGGCGGAGCCGGCGAAGATTGGCCTGTATACCTCGCCGCACCTGGTGGATTTCCGAGAGCGCATCCGCATCGGCGGCTCGCCGGTAGACCCCGGCTTGTTCCTGGGCGCCATCGAGAAGCTGCGTCCGCGGATCGATTCTACGGACGCTACCTTCTTCGAGGCCACCACCGCCGCCGCCTTTCTCTGTTTCGCCCGGGCAGGCGTAGAACTAGCCGTCGTCGAGGTCGGCCTCGGCGGCAGGTTGGATGCGACGAATGTCCTTGACCCGCTCGTCAGCGCCGTCACCAACATCTCGCTCGAGCACACCGAGTACCTCGGCACGACAATTCCCGCCATCGCCAGGGAGAAGGCTGGGATCTTCCGGCGCGGCCGGTCGGCCATCACCGCCGAGTCATCACCTGAGGCCATAGCCGTTCTCGCGGAGGCCGCCGCGGCTGCCGGCACATCGCTCGAACGCATCGATTCTCGCACGGCGGACCTAGCGGCCGAGCCTGACGCGTCGGGTACCCGGCTCGCCTACACCTCCGCGAGGTGGGGAGAGCTAAGCGTCTGCGTGCCGCTGCCGGGCCCGCACCAGGTGCGGAATGCGCTGCTCGCCATCGAAACGCTTGGGCTGCTCCCCGCCAACCTCCGCCCGTGCCGTGAAGCAATCGCCACGGGGATCGCGACAACCCGGTGGCCCGGCCGCCTGCAACGCGCTGCGATTCGCGGCACCACCTGGCTCTTCGACGTGGCTCACAACCCGGCGGGAGTCGCCACCCTGACGGGCGCCTTGCCCAGCCTCGAGCTGCCGCGGCCGTGGGTTGGGGTCGCCGCTATCCTCAGCGACAAGCCATTCGCCGAAATGCTTGATATGGTTGCGGGATCGTTCGATGCGCTGATCGTTACGACTGCGCCATCCGCGCCCGAAAGCCGGCGCTGGAACCCCGCGACCGCAGCAACCCGCATTACGAGCATCCCCGTCCGCGTCATTCCGAACTTTGAAGCGGCCCTCGTCCGGGCCACAACCATGGCACCGCACGGAACGGTCATCGTTACCGGCTCCGTCCACACCGTCGGCGATGCGATGCGCGAGCTGGGAGTGCCGCTGTAAACGCGACGACGAATGGGCGCTGCCCGCCGCACGGTTTTACCGCGCACTGCTACTTCGTTGCGCCCTCACCGGGGAGCGCCTACATTACGCGGCTATGCCGAATTTTCAATCGCTCGCCGGCTTCCGCGATTTCTACCCGGAAGAGTTCGCCGTGCGGGCGCATATTTTCGGGGTTTGGCGCGAGGTAGCCAGGCGGTACGGCTTCAAGGAGTACGATGGCCCGCCGCTCGAGCCGCTCGGGCTGTACGTAGAGAAGTCTGGCCCGGAGATCGTAGAGCAGCTCTACAACTTTGTCGACAAGGGCGACCGGGAGGTGACGTTGCGCCCCGAGATGACGCCGACCTTTGCGCGCATGGTGGGCGCCCGCGCCGGCGGGCTGCGGAAGCCGGTGAAGTGGTTCTCGGTCCCGCAGCTATTCCGCTATGAAAGGGCGCAACGGGGAAGGCTCCGCGAGCACTTCCAGCTCAACATGGACATCGTCGGGGAGGCCGACGTGCTCGCCGATGCCGAGCTGCTCGCGGCCGCGATCGATGTGATGCGCGCCTTCGGCTTGGCCCCGGACGATGTAGTCGCGCGCGTTTCCGACCGCCGCCTGCTCCGCGGCCTGCTGCTGCACGCCGGCGTACCGGAAGAGGGGCTGCCGCTCGCCTACAACATTGTCGACAAGCGCGAGCGGGATTCTCGCGAGGGGATCACCGCGCGCCTTTTGGGTGAGCTGGGTCTCGGGCCGGCCGCCGCCGCGCGCGTTCTGGCGATCTTCGACATCCGCGATTTTGATTCGTTGCGGGAATCGTTGGCGGGGGAGCCGCAGCTCGCGGAAGATTTCGAGCGCATCAGCGCTTTCCTGAGGCACCTCGAGGGGATGGGGCTTGGTGAGTTCGTGCGGTTCGACCTGTCGGTAGTGCGCGGGCTGGCGTACTACACCGGCATCGTCTGGGAACTGTTCGACGCGCGTGGCGAGTTGCGCGCTATAGCCGGCGGCGGGCGCTACGACCATCTGCTGCGGCAGGTGAGCGGCACGGATCTGCCCGCGCTCGGCTTCGGCATGGGCGATGTGGTGCTCCGGGAGCTGCTGGCGGACCGGGGCAAATTGCCGGAGCTTGCAAACCAGGCTGACTTTTTTCTGATCGGCATCACCGAGGAGCAACAGCCGGCGCTGCTTGCTCTAGCGCACGAGCTGCGCGACGCCGGCCACAGCGTTGAGTACGGGCTCCGGCAGCAGGGCGTCGGCAGACAGTTCAAAAACGCGGCGGCGGCCGGCGCGCGGCGCGCCGTGGTGATCGGTCCCGACGAGGCGGAGCAGGGCAAGGCGGTGGTGCGGAACATGGTGACCGGCGAGGAAACGACGGTTCTGCAGAGCGATCTGGCGCGCGGGTGAGCGGTGGCGGCACCACGCGATACTCCCGACGAGCAGCGGCGCCGCCTTTTCCGCCGGATGGAGTGGATCTACGTGTACCTGCCACCGCTCCTCATCGGCTGGGTCGGAATCGTTGGCGGCGCACTGCTCGCCTGGCTGGTTCCTCTGGGCGGAACCGAGTTTTGGCAGCGGTGGCTCGGCGCCTCGCTCTTCCTGGTGCTCGCGCCGTTGGTCATCTACCTGTTGACCTCTCGCTGGCGAAGCTGAACCGCCCTTCGCGCGAGGCATTCCGGGGGCAGCCGGTGCAGCAACGCTGGGACCCCGCAGTCATTCATAGCGCGTACTTCGTACCTCGTTCCTCTGCCTTATGTCCGATAAGAAGCTGACGCCCCGCGACCAAGATTTCAGCGCCTGGTACAACGAGGTCGTGCTGCGCGCCGAGCTGGCGGATTATTCGCCCGTGCGCGGTTGCATGGTGATCCGCCCCTACGGCTACCGGCTGTGGGAGTTGATGCGCGACGACCTGGACCGGCGCTTTCGGGAGACGGGCCATCAGAATGCCTACTTCCCGCTGCTGATCCCGCAGTCATTCCTGTCGCGCGAAGCGGAACATGTCGAGGGGTTCGCCAAGGAGATGGCGATCGTCACCCACACCCGGCTGGCGGCCACCGGCGAGAGCGGCGCGAACGCGCTGGCCCCGGACCCCGCCTCCAAGCTAGAGGAGCCGCTGATCATTCGCCCCACCTCCGAAACGATCATCTACGCGATGTTCGCCAAGTGGGTGCAGAGCTACCGGGATCTGCCGCTGCTCATCAACCAATGGGCGAACGTGGTGCGCTGGGAGATGCGGACCCGGCTTTTCCTGCGCACCACCGAGTTTCTCTGGCAGGAGGGGCACACCGCGCACGCGACGGAGCCCGAGGCGGAGGAGGAGACACGGCAGATGCTCGGCGTCTACCGCGACTTCATGGAAGAGCGCATGGGAATGCCGGTCCTGACCGGCGCCAAGTCGCCGTCGGAAACCTTTCCCGGCGCCGTCCGCACGTATGCGTGCGAGGCGCTGATGCAGGACAACCGCGCGCTGCAGGCCGGCACATCGCACAACCTCGGGCAAAACTTTTCGCGCCAGTTCGACCTCACCTTCCAGAGCGAAACGGGAGATCAGGAGTTCGCCTGGAACACGAGTTGGGGTGTATCGACACGTCTGGTCGGCGGGCTGGTGATGACCCACAGTGATGACCAGGGGCTGGTTCTTCCGCCCGACCTCGCGCCCATCCAGCTCGTGATCGTGCCCATCTTCCGCTCGGACGAGGACCGCGCCGCCACGGTTGCCAAAGCGCGAGAAGTCGAGGCGGCGCTCCCGGCCCTGCGCGTGCACGTCGATGATCGCGACAATTTGAGCCCTGGCGCCAAGTTCTACGAATGGGAGATCAAGGGCGTCCCGTTGCGGATGGAGATCGGGCCGAAAGACCTCGCCAAAGACCAGGTCGTGCTCGTGCGCCGCGTGACTCCGGATGGCGAGAGCCGCAAGGACTTTCTCGCTACCGCGACAGCCATCGAGGAGATGCCGCGGCGGCTCGAGCAATACCAACAGCAGCTCTACGACGCGGCGCGCGCCCGGCTCGAGGCGAACACCCATCGGGGGGTGGAGAGCTACGACCGGCTGCGCGAGCTGATTGAAGCGAGCGGCGGTTTCGTATTTACCGGCTGGTGCGGCTCGGCAGAGTGCGAGGCCAGGGTCAAGGAAGAGACCAAGGCCACGATCCGGGTTTTACCTCTCGAAGAGTTCCAGAGTGACCCGGCACCTGCGCACTGCATCGTCTGCAACCAAGAGTCGCAGGCGGAGGCGGTATGGGCACGAGCGTACTAGAAATGCGGAATTCGGAATACGGAGTTCGGAATACCGGGTCAGGGCGGCGGATGCACCGGCTCCAGCTCCGCTCGTGGTGACCGCAACGGCGGAGCCGTTCACCAGGCACGACGGGGAGCTCTTTTGTGAGGAGCTGCCGCTGTCGGAGCTGGCGAAGCGCTGGGGTACGCCGCTCTACGTCTACAGCCGCAACGAGATCCGCAACCGGTTTACCGAGCTGGATCGCGCACTCGGGCCGGTGCCGCACCTGATCGCCTACTCGGTAAAGGCGAACGGCAACCTAGCCGTGCTGCGCACCTTGGCGGAGCTCGGGGCCGGGGCCGACATCGTTTCCGCCGGCGAGCTGCACCGCGCCACTCTCGCCGGGGTGCCCGGCGAGCGGATCGTTTTCAGCGGCGTGGGGAAGACAGTCGATGAACTGGCGGCGGGGTTGAACGCCGGGATCTACGGGTTCAACGTCGAGTCGGGCGGCGAGCTCCACGCGCTCGCCAACCTCGCCTGGGCGATGGGCGTTCGGGCGCCCGTAGCACTGCGGATCAACCCCGATATCGATTCGCCTACCCCGCACGCGTACACCCGCACCGGTCACGCGGCGAGCAAGTTCGGCATCGAAATGGAGCGCGCCCGCGCATTGTACCGGCGGGCGGCTGCGCTGCCCGGCATCGAGATCCGCGGGATCGACGTCCACATC
>JBBSMO010000206.1:0-5100 GCA_038233155.1 Longimicrobiales bacterium | reverse complement strand
GTCTGGCCGACAACCGAGCATCTGCCCGGCTAAGTGGACGCGCTCGAGCGCGGGTGGGCTTTCGAGTTCGGAGATGGTGATGCCGGGCGGCTCGACGGGCTCGCCCGCATCCGCTCGGGCTGGCATGGCCGGGCGGCACGTCGCTGCCGCCGCGGTTTCGGGATGGAATGTTCGTCGGGCAGCACGGCTCGTGAAACCGGCGCCCGCGCAGCGGCTATGAGGTGGTCTTCGTCCCGTTCGGCGGCGCCGGACTGAGCCGCGCCGGTGGGACGGCGGGCGTCGCCTGCGCCGCATCCTCGTCGGCTTCGCGCAGTTCCCGGTGCACCCGGAGCAGCGCGTCGGACTCCTGCGTGACGTTGCAGTGCCGGTAGCTGCTCCGCCAGCCGTGGTCGTCGAGGAATCGGAGCTCGCGCTCGCCGACGCCGAGCTCGTCTTCCAACCACAGGAATGGCCGGCCGAGTACGAGGTGCTCGAGCCAGAAGATGCCGTTCAGCTTGGAATCGGTGTCCTCCCAGCCGGCGCCGCGGATGTCGCGCACCACCCGGGGGGGGACCCGCAACATCTTGCACAGGTCCAGCAGCAGGTCTTCCGCCATCTCGCCGGTCCTGCACCAGCGCGTGAGCCAGCGCACTTCGTACTGCTCGAGCGCCCAGAGCAGGAACGCGTGCGCGCCGGCGGCGGCTTCCGGCTTGCCGCTGCGCCACGAGAGGAGCGTGTTGTCCAGGTCCAGGTAGAGGACGGGCCGCCAACCCGCGGGGTGGCTCGAGGAGCGGGTGTTCGGATCCATGCCGCGCGAGCGCGGCGAGATCCGTGCCGCTGTGTTCCCGCTACTCCAGCACCCGCGCCGCGGTCGTTTGCGCGGCGTCGAGCACCAGCTCAGCGTGCTTGACATCCCCGATGTGGGCGGAAAAGAAGCCGAGGTTGACGAGGTGGTAGGCGTGGAAGAAATGGATCAGCCAGGGGTCGAGCTCGGCTGCGTAGCCGTCGCGGATCGCATCGAGGCTGGCGTCATCCATGGGCATCGTGAAAAGCGATCCGTGCAGCACCTCGAGCGCCGCGACGTCCGACTCGGGAGGGCCGGCGGTCGCGCGCTCGAGGTCGAGCACCCCCGAGCAGCGCACGCCCGTGCGGTCGACCTCGCACAACACGTTCTTCATCTGCAGATCGTTGTGCAGCAGGCAGGGCCGCCGCCCGGCTGTACGGCGCCCGACCTCATCGAGCACGGCCATCAGCCGCCAGACCAGGTCGGCGCCCGCCTCCCATTCGCCCGCGGTGGCGGGAAACAGGCGCTCGCCGAGATCGTGCTGGAGCAGATCCGCCAGTCGCTCGAATCGTTCGGCGCCGGGCCCGAGCGATCCGTATCGCGGCAGCTCGATGCGGTGGATCTCACGCATCAGTGTGCCCCAGCTCTCGAGCGCGCCGGCGCGCGTGCGTTCGGAAAGATTCGGCCACAACTCCCACAGCGTCGGCAGATCGATGTGCCAGTACGCCTCGACCGGCGCCCGCACCTCATCCGGGAGCGGGAGCGGGCGCGGCGCCAGCACCGTCGTGTCGCGGCGGAGCAGCTCAGCGGCGCGGCGCGAGGCTTCGAAACACGCGGCGCCCCACGCGTGCGGCGATCGCTTGATCACCAGCATCCCCGCGCCCGGCAGCCGTACGCGCGCGAGGTGGTTGCTGCAGCCGATCACGCTGTCGACCGCCGCGGCGGGGCGGCCGTTGCGTTCTCCGACCGCGGACTCTATCACCTTGCGGAGCAACGGCTCCGGAAACGCCGTTTCCCTGACCTCGCCGACCGACATGCTCATCTCGTCGCACCTGGTTCGTCGGCGGCGCCGCACCGTGGGCGCCGACTGAAGGCCCTCGTACACCGTCGTACCCAAGACGTGGCGCTGAGGCTGCGGCCCTGAAGCAAAACGAGCCGGCGTTGCGCGGAATGCGACACTCCCCTTCCGCCCTTTCTGCGTGCCCTGCGGGTTGCGAGCGGCGCCCCGCCGGTTCCTCCTGCGGCGGGTCTGGCGCGAGCTGGTGTTGAACGCGGTGGATGTGGACCGGGGGGTGCTGTTCACCTTCGGGTCGCTTCTCCGGCAACGCGGCGGTACCGTTCGCGCCTATTTGGCGGAAAGGACCGGACGGTATAGGAACTCTGTCAAGTACCTGATCATCTCGCTGGCGGGCCGCTTCATGCCTCTCGCAAATCTGCGGAAGGATGTGCTATCGGCCGCGTATAGGTCGTGATCCCAGCAGCGCGATCTCATTTCATGGGTACTCGTCTCCTCGAGTAGGCGGATATGCTTTAGCTATAATGACTTGCTCCGGCATTTCGAACTTACCCCGAGCGGTTGATCATGAAGAGATAGCTACGGCACCACCGCGTACAGACACTTCAGGTACTCCCCTTCTGGAAACCCAACGGGGTGATCGAGCGCATGGCCGGTCTGCTCGAAGACCTCGAGTGGCCGTCCGGCCGCCGCCGCGGCGGCCTCGACCGCTGTGCGGAACTGCGCCGCGGAGATGCGGCTCGAGCACGAGGCGGACACCAGGGTGCCGCCGGGCCGCAGCACGCCCTGCCCCAGCCGGGCGAGCTTGCGGTAGCTGGCGAGGGCGCGCCCGGTTTCGCGCCGCGCCTTGGCAAAGGCCGGCGGGTCGAGGATCACGAGGTCGAAGTCAGCGCCCTCGCGGCGTAGCTCATCCAGCGCCTTGAAGGCATCGCCGACAATCACCCGGTGATCAGCGGCGGCTACCGGCGGAATGTGCGCGTTGTGGCGCAGGTTCCGCTCCGCCGCGCGCAGCGCGGGTTGGCTGATGTCGAGACTGGTCACCTCCCGCGCACCGCCCCGGGCCGCGTACACCGAGAAGCCGCCGGTGTAGGCGAAGACGTTCAGAACCCGCTTGCCGGCCGAGAGCGGCTCCACACGGCCGCGATTATCCCTCTGGTCCAGGAAAAAGCCGGTTTTGTGCCCCTGGACGAGGTCGGCCTCGAAGGTCAGGCCGTTCTCCTGAAAGGTGACAGGGCCGTCCGCCGCCGGGCCGTGCAGGGGCATCCCGTCGCGCAATGCGTGCCGGGATGCCGCCTGCTGGATGTTGCGGCTGAGCCGCAGCACGATTCGCTCGGATGACAGCACATCTAGCAGCAGCGGCAACACGATGCGGAGGTAGGGAATCCACGCCGCGGAGTAGAGCTTGATGACGGCACTGCCGGCGTACCGGTCCACGACTACGCCGGGGAGGCCGTCGTTGGCGCCGTGTACGACGCGGAAGCCGGTGGTGTCTGTTTCAAGGAGAGGTGCGCGGCGCTCCCAAGCCTGCCGGATACAGGCGGCGAACCACTGCTCGTCGATGGCCGCGGGGGTGCGGTGTTGCAGCACCCGCACGCGAATTGGCGAGGCGGGATCGTAGAGGCCCACGGCGAGAAAGCGATTGTTGCGGTCGAAGAGTACCGCCAGGTCGCCAGGGAGCCCCGCGCGGCGCACATCCCTGATGCTATCGGCGAACACCCACGGGTGTCCCGCCCGCACCGCGCGCTCTGCTCTAGGGAAGAGGTGAAGGGCGATGCGGTTGCCGCTGGGTGAGGGAAGCGAATCGATCATGGGAAGCAACAGGATTGGGTTGGCCCAGGGTCAGCGCCCGGTCCGCCGGTATTGGCAGTTGCAAGGGCGCGGCCGTACGTTGCTCCTGCGTGCTCCATGCCTCGTCCTGTTCGCGCGTCGGCCCCTCCTTCCTCTGCCGCATCCGCTTCATCTACGCCGGATGCGGGCCTTCACCACCATCTCCGTTCTGCCATGAACTCATCCTCGGCACCTAGCATGCGCGCCGCACCGCCATCCCCGGTTGAAGCTGGCGCGCTCTTTCCCGCGCTGCCGGTCACGCTCGAGCCGGATGTGAGCCTGCTGCGGTACTACACCCTCTCCTCACTGCTGCTGGGGCCGTTCTTCTTTGTCCTGCTGCTCCCGCGCTACTTCCGCTATCGTACCCTGCGCTACGAGGTGGACGCGGAGGGGATCACCATGCGTTGGGGCATTCTGTTCCGGCGCGAGATCTCGCTCACGTACTCGCGCATCCAGGACATCCACCTGTCGAGCAACGTGCTCGAACGATGGCTGGGGCTCGCCAAGATCCAGGTGCAGACGGCGAGCGGCAGCTCGGGTGCCGAGATGACCATCGAGGGACTGCACGCTTTCGCAGAAATGCGCGACTTCCTCTACTCGCGTATGCGCGGCGCGCGAGATCACTTCCAAGGCCCGCGGACTGGAGCACGCCCGGTGACGGCATCAACAGCGCCAGGCGAGCTGGCCGGTGTGCTGCACGAGATCGCCGCCGAGGTGCGTGCGATTCGCAATGCGCTTTCCGGCACCACCGACGGCCCGCCTGCCGCGAGCAGCAGGAACGACGATGCGTGAGCAGATCAAGCAATGGGTGCTGCACCTGCTGCGGGTGCCGCCGCACCCCAGTATCCCCGATGGTGCCGGCGACGTCCGCGTCTTCCGTGCCGCCCCGGCCTTCTTCCGCTATCGCGTTGCACTATGGGCACTGGGACAGGCGGGGGCGCTCATCGGGCTGGCGGGTGGTCTCGTGGGAATTTCGGCTTTCGCGAGCCGCGTCGAGATCGGCTGGGTGCGCACTCTGCTGATCGCAGGCGAGGTGCTGGCCTGGGCGGCGTATCTGGTACAGATCCCGTTGAGCCTGGGAGCGGTGATGCTCGATTTCGAGATGCGCTGGTACATCCTCTCGGACCGCAGCCTCCGCATCCGCGAAGGAGTTTGGCAGGTGCAGGAGAAGACGATGACCTTCGCAAACATCCAGCAGATCTCGATCCGCCAGAACCCGCTGCAGCGGTTGCTCGGCATCTCGGATGTCGAGGTGCGCACCGCGGGCGGCGGGGAAGGCAAGGGAAAGAACCAGCACGACACGGCCGAAAGCCTGCACGAGGCCTTTTTTCGCGGGGTGGACGATGCCGAGGCAATCCGCACCGCCATCCAGGAGCGGGTACGGCACCACCGGGATGCGGGGCTGGGAGATCCGGATGATGCGGGAGCTCTCTCCGCTCCGCATGCGTTAGCGCCCGCAGCTACCGGCGTTCGAGATGATGATGATGCCGTCGCG
>JBBSMO010000205.1:0-5122 GCA_038233155.1 Longimicrobiales bacterium | reverse complement strand
CTACGCCGCCGCTCGAGCCGCCGAAGCGGGGGTTCACCACGTTGTTGAAGATGGAACCGAAGCGGTACGAGATGCCGACAGAGGCGAAGTAGTCGAAATCCGTCGCTAGCTGGCGCTGCCGAAGCAGGATTTCCTCTTCGGTAGCCCCGCCCGCGGGGAGATAGATCTGGTCCCTGATCAACGCGATGTTCCCGAACACATCTAGCGAAAACCCTTTGAAGAGACGAACGTCCAGCCGGTTGAAGAGCGTCAGACGGTACCGTTCTAGGTCGTGAAGATATTGGGCGCCCGAAATCGAGCCGCTGACGGTGCCCCACGGCTGCTTCACCGATAGCGAAGTTATCAACGAATGGTTCGGCAACGTCTCTGTCGCTTCGTCAAAAATCGTCTCTTCCTTGTAGTCGAAGCGAGTGACGCCCGCCGCGTACTGCAGGGTAAGCTGGCGCCGGGTAGATTCCGAATACGGGAAGAGGTTGTACTCGATGGCCGGGGCGAGCGCGACCGTCAGATCCTGGTTGAGAAACGTCGAGGATGTCAACGACGCACGGCCGCCGGCGGACCAATGAGGCCCCAGACTTCGCACCACGAGCGCGGTTGCGCCATAATTTCGTTGGATGTTGGTGACCGTCCGCTCGGCGCTGATCTCGAAGTTGCTCTCCGAGTAGCGGGCATTGAGCGCCGTATTAATCTTCCACTGCTCAGTCACCCGATCCGCTGAAAACGCGCCGGATAACGAGTTGGAATCGAAGCGGCTTTCCCCGTTGAAGAACCCGCGCCCCGAAACGCGGAACGTCCAGAAGTTCCACGGATCGGCGGCGGGTGTCCCGGCTGCTGCATCCTCGGCGGGCGGAGCGATCGAGATCCGCAAGCGGTCCGCGAGAGCGGTCTGGTTGATGTACGGCACCAGCCCGCGCTTGATGGCGCCGGCAAGACCTTGCCGCACCTCGACTTCGGTCGCTGTCTGAGCCGAGGTGTAGCGCAGCGTCTGATCCTGGGCCGCGAAGCGCCTTTGCCCGAGAAAGGCCAGGGTGAACTCGCGCCCGCCGCCGCCCGTCTGCTGCGTTGTGATCAGCACGTGCACCTGCGCGTCCTGCCGCTCGCGCACGTAGTTGACCCAGGGGATGTCGGTTCGGAAGAAGTCGAAGTCGCAGAAAAAATCCGCGCAGTCGAGAAACACCCGCACAGCCTCCTCCGGGACAGTGTCAGCGGGTGCGACCGGCTCCTGCGCGCGCGCACCTGAAGGGAGGCACAGCACGGCGGCGCATGTGAGCACGACCAATGATCTCAGCATGAGTGTAGGGAAAGGGTGAGCGGAACGTAGGCGGTGCGTCGCGCCGGCCACGAAGATGACGGGGCCGGGCCGGAAGAGCGACGTCCCGGCTACTTCGACCCCGCTGGCGCCAAAAACGTTGCACCGGCCGGATCGGCGAGCCTACTCCGTCAGCGGTCTGGCGGTCGCGCACATTCAGAACACGTCCCAACCGGCGTGCAGCCCGTCGCCCCCCGCATCACATCTTCGCGAGCATCACCCGCGCGGCGCTCCGCCCGGAGGCGCCGAAAACCCCGCCGCCGGGATGAGTGCTCGCCCCGGTGAGGAACAGCCGCCCGATGGGAGTGGTGTAGCCCGAAACCTCCGGCAGCGGGCGGAACCAGAACATCTGGTCCAGGCCCATTTCGAGGTGCATCACGTTGCCGTTGAAGAGCCCCAGCTCTCGCTCGAGGTCGAGCGGCGTCTGGATGTGGGTCTGCTCGACCGCGTCTGGAATGTTGGGCGCAAAACGGCCAACGGCCGCGAGGATGCGGTCGGCCTCGCGCTCGCGAATGTCGTCCCAGCTCTGCCCGTCCGCAAGCGCGTACGGATGATACTGCGCCCATGCGAAGAGCAGGTGCTTGCCCGCGGGCGCGAGCGACGGGTCGGCGGCCGTCCACGTCATCGCCACTACCGCCGGCTCCCGGGCTGGCCCGCCACGCAGGAAGTCGGCGTACGCATGATCGAGGTAGGGCGCGGGCGGGCAGAGCAATTGGAGGCCGCGGTGCATTGCTCCGGGGCCGCCGCCGGCAGGAGCATCGGTGTACCGCGGCAGCTCGGAGGTCGTGCAGCGCAGAATCATCCCGAAGCCGTTGCCAACGCGAAGCTGCATCACCCGCTCGCGCAGCGCCGCTATCTCTGGCATCGCGTCCAGCAATCGTCCGAACGTGGTTGCCGCATGGCAGCCGGCGAGCACGGCATGCGCGGCGACGAATTCCGGCTTGCGCGACGGCCGTGGCAGGGGTTCGGCACCCAGCGGGAGTCCCGGAGTGACACCTTCGGCGACTTCGAGGCCAATCGCACTGCCGCCCTCGACGATGATCCGGCGCACCGGCCGGCCGGTGTGCACTTCGCCGCCGTGCTCCCGGATCAGCCGCACCAGCGCGTCCGTCAGCGCCCCGGAGCCGCCGACGGCGCGCTGGACGCCGCTGCGGTGGTAGAGCGGCTGCCACCCCGCGAGCGGCGCGGTCCCCAGCTCCGTTGGCGGCGGCCCCGACTGCGCCGCGAGCCACTCGATAGCAGCCCGGACCGCCGGGTGGTCGAAGCGCGCGCCGAGCAGCGCGCGGTACGAACCGAGGATCGTCTGGAGCTGGCTGAGCCCGCCGCGCCCGAAGCCGCCAGAGCGCGCCATCGTCCCCATCACCTTGGCGGGCTTCGGTGGCGCGAGGAAGGTGCGCAGCACGGCCTCGCTGATCGGGCGCCACTCGTCGAGAAACGCGCGGTACGCGCCGGCGTCGCGCGGCGAAACCGCCGCGATCGAGTCGCACGTACGGCCGATATCCTTGTAGAACGAGATGGCCCGCCCGTCCTCGAGAGGGTACCACGCCCACGGGTCACAGTCGATGTACACGAGCCCGTAGCGCGACAGCTCGAGCTCGTCGATGATCCCCGTCAGGTGGATCAGGATGTGGGCCGACGAACCGACATCGATCTGGTAGCCGGGGAAGATGTCGGCGCGTGTCTGCACCGCACCGCCTGGGTAATCCGATCGCTCGAATACAGCCACCCGCTTCCCGGCCCGCGCTAGATACGCCGCCGCGATCAACGCGTTGTGGCCGGAGCCGATGATTGCTACGTCGAGCATTTCGTTGGCTGCGAGCGAGCGATCAGGGCGAGGCTCGGGCATACGTCGTTGCAGCGTCCGCTGCCCCGGCCTGCCGGGCTGCTGGTCCGAGGGAGCCACTGAAGCCGAAGCGTTGGAGAACGCACGCACTGCGATCCGGGAGTACCTGGACGCTGTGAACGAACTCGTGCAGGACTCGGACGTACGCGAGGTAGAGGGATGCCGGGAAGAAATTCCGGGTCACTGTGTACGACCCGCTCGTCCAAGTGTTCGTCCTGCAGCTTCTCCTTCATAGCTCGCTCCTCGTGAGTGCTCCCCAACAAGGTAGCTTCGAAACGCAGCAACTGCCATCCATCATCGAACCCTGATCGGTCACACCTGCTTGGTCTTCCACCTTCCCCGCCGGAAGATCGCTGCGCTCAGCAGCGCGAGCGTCGAGAACGCGATGGTGATCGCGATGAACACGCCCTGCGGCCCCTGCCCTGCCCGATAAGCGAGGAACCAGGCGAACGGGATCTCGAATACCCAGAAGCAGAGGAGGTTGAGGAGCGTCGGGGTCCAAACGTCGCCGGCGCCGTTGAAGGATTGAGTCAGCACCATTCCGTATGCATAGAAGAAGAAGCCGGCGCTGACGATGCGCAGGCAGCTTACCGCATACGTATTGGTCGCGCTGTCACCGCCAAAGAGGCCGACGATGCCGGGCGCGGCTACGATGAAGAAGATGCCGGCGCCCCCGAGAAAGCAGAGGTTCATGAAACCCGCGATCCAGACGGAGCGCTCGGCTCGTGCGGGGTCGCCCGCGCCGAGCCCCTGCCCCACCATCGTCGCGGCAGCGTTCGCCAGTCCCCACGCCGGGAGCAGCGCAAACAAGATGATGCGGATGGCGATGGTGTACCCGGCGAGCGCCTCGTTGCCGAAGTCGGCGATGATGCGCACCAGCCCGATCCAACTCGCGGTACCAATGAAAGTCTGCAGCATGCCCGCAGCGGAAAGCCGCAGCAGCTTCGCCATGATCCCGAGCTGCACGCGCAGGTGGCGCGCGTGCAGGCGAATTCGGCTCGGCAGCCGCAGCAGGATCACAAGCTGCAGCAGCACGCCTGTCCCCCGCCCTATCGTGGTCGCCACGGCGGCACCGGTCACGCCGAGTTCGGGAAACGGGCCAATGCCGAAGATCAGCAGCGGGTAGAGGACGATGTTGAGCCCGTTCGCGACCCAGAGCACCCGCATGGCGATGGCCGCGTCACCGGCGCCGCGGAACGCTGCGTTGATCAGGAAGAGCAGCAGCACCGTCGCGTTGCCGCCGAGCAGCACGGTGGCGTAGCCGGTCCCCGCAGCGAGGGTTTCTGTGTCGGCACCCATCAGGCGCAGGAGCCGCCCGGCGTTGAATGCGCCGACGACTCCTAACACGGCGGCCACGCCGGCGCCGAGCAAGATGATCTGCACTGTCGCCACTGCCGCCGCCTCGGGATCTTTCTCGCCGGTCCGCCGCGCGACCACCGCCGTCGCCCCGATGCTCAGCCCGATAGCGACGGTGTAGATGACCGCCATCAGCGACTCGGTCAGCCCGACACCCGCGACGGCAGCGGCGCCGAGTTGCGAGACGAAGAAAATGTCGACGACGGCGAACACCGACTCCATCACCATCTCGAGGACCATCGGCACGGCTAACAGCACGATCGCGCGGCCGACCGGTCCCTCGGTAGGGGAGCCGCCGGTACCGCGCAAGGCCGCACCTAAGGTGCTTAGCCAACTTTGCGGTGCTTCCGGCAATTCTGGCGCTCCGGGTTCCCGGGTTGTAACCGGCACTCGTGCTCCGTCGGACTGGCTGGAAAAGAAAAGCGGCTCCCCGGCAGTGACGCAGGAGAGCCGTTCAGCCCTAGCGGGCGGAGACGATGCCGCTACCTACGCCATAGTCCCCACTGCCGGGGCGGAACCCCTGAGACGGCGGGGTTCGCGTAGGCAGCGATCTGAAAGGCGGGTAGGTTGATCATGGTCCGGTCGCTGGAAGCAGGGTCAGCAGTGCCGCGATG
>JBBSMO010000204.1:0-5134 GCA_038233155.1 Longimicrobiales bacterium | reverse complement strand
ATCTCGGCCGCGCCAAGCGGGTGGTGATCGACAAGGATACCACCACGATCGTTGACGGTGGCGGCTCTGAGGAGACGATCCAGGGGCGCATCAAGGAAATCCGCGCTTCCATCGACAAGTCGACCAGCGACTATGACAGCGAAAAGCTGCAGGAGCGTCTGGCCAAGCTGGCCGGCGGCGTTGCGGTGATCAATGTGGGTGCCGCGACCGAAACGGAGATGAAGGAGAAGAAGGCGCGGGTGGAAGACGCGCTGCACGCGACGCGCGCGGCCGTGGAAGAGGGGATTGTTCCCGGCGGCGGCGTAGCACTGCTGCGCGCGCAGAAGTCGCTCAAGGACTTCAAGCTAGATGACCAGGACGAGCAGATCGGCGTTCGGATCGTCGAGCGGGCGCTCGAGGAGCCGATCCGCCTGATCGTGCAGAACGCCGGCGTCGAAGGTTCGATCGTCGTTGCCAAGGTTCGTGACAGCGACCAGCCCAACTACGGCTTCAATGCACGCACCGAAGAGTACGAGGACCTTGTCGCGGCGGGCGTCATTGACCCGACCAAGGTTACGCGTACCGCGCTGCAGAACGCCGCATCCATCGCGGGTCTGCTGCTCACCACGGAGAGTGTGATCGTCGAGAAGCCGGAGAAAGAGGGTGCCGGCGGTGGCGGCGGCATGCCAAGTGGCATGGGCGGCGGCATGGGCGACATGTACTAAGTCGCCGGTTCTGGTGCACGATCGAAAGCGGCGGGGCTTCGGCTCCGCCGCTTTTGCATGGGTGCTCTCCGGCGCTGCTACCGCCACCGATTGCAAGCGGCGCTGGGCTCCGGTAGTTTAGGCGAACCAAGAACCCAGTCTCTCACGCAAAATTCGAATGGCGCAGGCGGCACCCACAGCGGATCAGGATCAGGTACGGGTAACCCTTCCCGATGGCTCCGAACGGGAGTTCTCCGCTGGCACGACGGTTCTAGATGTCGCAACCTCCATCGGCCCCGGCCTCGCGAAGGCCGCGCTTGCCGGGAAGGTGGACGGGGAGTTGGTAGATCTGCATCACCCACTCGAAAGGGACGTAACGCTCGAGATCATCACCAACCGCAGCCCGGAGGCGCTCGCGCTGCTGCGGCACTCGGCGGCGCACATCCTCGCTACGGCAGTGCGCCGTGTGCGGCCGGAGGCCAAGATCGGCTTCGGCCCCGCCATCGAAGACGGGTTCTACTACGATTTCGAAGTCGACCGGCCGTTCACCGCAGAGGACCTCGAACAGATCCAGAACGAAATGCAGGCCGTGGCGGAGTGCGGCGACCCCTTCGAGCGCGAGGTGGTTACGACAGACGAGGCGCGCGAACTATTCGCCGATGACCCGCTCAAGCTCGAGCGGCTGGACGAGTTTCCCGCGGGCGAGGTGATTTCCGTCTACCGGAACGGGCCATTCCTGGATCTGTGCCGCGGGCCCCATCTTCCGGAAACAGGGCGGTTGCAGCACTTCAAGCTGCTCAATACCGCCGGCGCGTATTGGCGCGGCGATTCCAACCGCCAGATGCTGCAGCGCATCTACGGGACCGCGTGGTTCAGTGCCGCTGACCTCGAGCGGTACGTCACCCGTCTCGAAGAGGCTCAGAAGCGCGACCATCGCAAGCTCGGGCGTGAGCTCGAGCTCTTCCAGTTCCACCCGGTATCGCCCGGTTCCGCCTTCTGGACCCCGAAGGGTACGTCTCTCTACAACACGCTCGTGGACTTCGTCCGGGAGCGGCAGCGCGAAGATTTCGAAGAGGTCAAAACCCCGCTGCTCTACAACAAGACGCTCTGGGAGCAGTCCGGCCACTGGGGAAAGTACCGGGAGAACATGTTCCTGGTGTTGGACAATGAAAGCGGAGAGCACGACGCGGGGCTCAAGCCGATGAACTGCCCCTCGCACCACCTGTACTTTGGTGCGGCGAGACATTCGTACCGCGAGCTCCCGCTCCGGTACACGACCTTCGATGTGCTACACCGCAACGAGCTTTCGGGCGCTCTGTCGGGGCTCACGCGCGTGCGGCAGTTTCAGCAGGACGACTGCCATGTGTATCTGCGGGAGGACCAGATTGCGGAAGAAGTGCGGTTTCTCACCGGCTTCATCCTCAGCTACTACGAAACCTTCGGACTGGAGTCGAGCGTCAAGTTCGCCACCCGCCCAGAGGTGCGGATCGGTACTGACGAAATGTGGGACCGCGCCGAGGCTGCGCTCGAGGCCGCACTCGAAGCAACCGGTCTGGCATACGAGCTGAAGCCGGGGGATGGCGCCTTCTATGGCCCCAAGATCGACTTCGACGTGACGGATTCGATCGGCAGGAGTTGGCAGCTGGGGACCATCCAGCTCGACTACGCGGCGCCCGAGCGGTTCGATCTCGAATACACGGGCGAGGACAACCAGCCGCACCGCCCGGTGGTAATTCACCGCGCGGTCAGCGGCTCCTTCGAGCGATTCATCGCGATCCTCATCGAGCATTTCGCAGGCGCGTTCCCGCTGTGGCTGGCGCCGGTGCAGGCAGTGGTGATCCCCATTTCGGACGAGCAAGCGCCCGGTGCGCGCGAGGTGTGGAAGGAGCTTCGGAGTGCGGGCATTCGCGCGGAGCTGGACGATCGCAACGAGACGCTCGGCTATCGCATCCGAGAAGCCGAAACACAAAAGGTGCCGTACATGGCAGTGGTCGGCGGGCGTGAGTTGGAAGCGGGGACGGTCGCCGTGCGGGCGCGCGGCGAGGGACGTAAACAGACCGTCATGCCCCGCAGCGACTTCATGGCGGCCCTTCGTTCCCAATGCGAGCAGCGGACGCTGGACATCGGCTTCGGTTCCGCCCAGCCGCCGCCAGACTCCGCCGCTCCCTGATCGGAGACGAAGCGAGCGAACAGCGGGAGCCGGAGGCAGGGAACGGGCATCAGGGCGGCCGCGGGCGAAGCCGCCCGCTGGTTGACAGCCGACGCTAATCCCGATAGTTTGGGCATCCAAATACGGCAAGAGGAGACGGGCACGTCTCCCACCTGTGGGCTCGCTAGGGAGCAACACGATGCCGCCGGGTTCCAAGGTGCGGGCACCCCGCTATGGCGGGAGTGCTGGCTTGTCGCTGGGCGGATCCTGCGGGTAGGGGTCCGCCATTCGTGTTTTCTTTCGACAGGGGGCGGCCGACATCAACGAGCGAACGCGCGTCAATCAACAAATCCGCATCAGCCCGGTGCGGGTAATCAGTCCCGAGGGCGAGCAGTTGGGCATCCTCGCGGTGGAAGAAGCCCTCAGCACAGCCGAATCGCTAGGGCTGGATCTGGTCGAGGTGGCGCCAATGGCACGGCCCCCCGTCTGCCGGATCATGGACTACGGCAAGTTCAAGTACGAGGAGCAGCGCAAGGCGCGGGACGCGCGCAAGAAGCAGCAGCACGTCCAACTCAAGGAAGTGAAGCTGAGGCCAGGTACGGAAGAACACGACATCGACTTCAAAACGCGTCATGCGCGCCGCTTTCTCGAAGAAGGCAACAAGGTGAAGCTGACGGTGATGTTTCGCGGGCGGCAGATCGCCTACCCGGAGATCGGCCGCGGCGTGCTCATGGGCGTTGCCGGGGAACTCGCGGATGTAGGCAAGGTCGAGTCGGCACCGCACATGGAGATGCGCAGTATGACAATGATCTTGGCACCTCTGAAAACGTAAACGAAAGGAAGCCGGCCATGCCGAAGATGAAAACCCACCGCGGTGCCGCGAAGCGGTTCCGCAAGACGGCGTCTGGAAAACTGAAGCGGAAGCACGCCATGCTTCGTCACATTCTGACCAAGAAATCTCCGAAGCGGAAGCGGCACCTCCGGCAGAGCGCGCTGGTGTCCAATGCTGACGAAAAGCGCATGAAGCGGCTGCTCGGGAAGTAAGCCCCGGCTGATCGCCGCCCCCCTTCTGTACCTTCAACCGGAAGCATTGTATGCCTCGCGTGAGCACCAGCGTCGCCCGTACCAAGCGGCGCAACCGTATATTGAAGCAGGCGAAAGGCTATTTTGGCCGGCGCAAGAATCTGTACAAGACGGCCAAGGAAGCTGTCGAGCGCGCATGGCGTTATTCCTATCGCGACCGCAAGAATCGCAAGCGGGACTTTCGCCGCTTGTGGATTGTCCGCATCAACGCCGCCGCGCGGCAGAATGATCTTTCTTATTCGCGGTTCATCAGCGGATTGAAGCGCGCCGGAGTAGAAATTGACCGCAAGGTGCTTGCGGACCTCGCGATTCGCGACCCGGCGGCCTTCGCACATCTTGCGGACATGGCTCGCGGCCCCGCCGGCTGACGCAGACCCGCGGTTCTGCTGCATCTGTCCGAGCGGCGCCGGTGGCAGCTTCCGGCGCCGCAATCTTTTTATCTGGAACCGCAGAGGGGCCACTTGATGGCCGCGCCGCGGTGACTTGCGGGAGAGTCGATACGTGGCGATCGAAACCGACCTTCTGTCGCAGCTCGATGCATTTCGGGCCCGGGGTGAGAGTGCGGTGCGGGATGCCGCATCCGCCGGCGAACTCGACGAATTGCGCACGCGCTTGCTGGGTCGCAAAGGCGAACTCACGGGCCTTCTCCGCCGCCTGGGCGAACTCCCCGCCGAGCTGCGCCCCCAGATCGGCGCGCGCGCGAATCAAGCGAAAGCTGCGCTCGCGGAGCTCTTCGATTCCCGGACCCGCGAATTGTCCGAGAGTGTGCAGCCGTCCGGCCCGGCTCTGGATCTGTCGCTCCCCGGCCGCCGCCGGTGGAGAGGCGGGCGGCACCCCGTTACCCTCGTGGTGGACGAGATCTGCGATATCTTTCGCGATCTTGGCTTTGCGCGAATCACGGGGCCGGAGGTCGAGACGGTCGAGAACAACTTTCTCAAGCTGAACACCCCGTTGGACCACCCGGCGGCGGACATGCACGACACCTTCTATCTGGCGGATGATGTCGTGCTCCGTACCCACACATCACCTGCCCAAGCGCGGGTGATGGAAGCCTACTCGCCACCGATCCGCGTTGTGGTGCCCGGTGTCGTGTACCGCCGGGAAACCGTTGATGCCTCCCATGCGGCGGCCTTCGACCAACTCGAAGGGCTGGCGGTGGACGACGGGATCACCTTTCTCGATTTCAAAGCGACACTCGAAGAGTTCGTACGCCGCTTCT
>JBBSMO010000203.1:0-5147 GCA_038233155.1 Longimicrobiales bacterium | reverse complement strand
CTGTCTCCGCTCGCGCGCTTTCGCGCTCTTCGCGGCGGCGGCGCCTCATCACCACCTCCTCCGCCCACTCTTCTATGTGCCGGGATTCATCATCGGGGAGTTTGCGGCTCTCCGACTGCACGCCCTCTGGCGCTTCCCCGCCACTGCGGGAGACGACCTCCCCGACAAAGGTGTTCCAGGTGGTTTCGCGCAGCAGATTCCCGACCGTCGAGAGTGCGACGAAATCCACCACGGTAGAAGCGCGGGTGTGTGATCGGATTTCGAAGCGGAGCGCGTCCTCGCCTTCTGTCTCCGGCCCCAGTTGCTCTACGGAGAAGCGAATGATGCCGTTGAGCGGGTGCCCCTGCAGCGTGACCACTGTGGCGGCGCGGGAATGGATCTCTTCCACACGCACCTGCACATGCCCGCGGAGCGGGATTGCCATCGTCAGCACGGCTCCCTCCGCGAGGCCCTGGCCGGAAACCGGCTCGACCCCCACCCTCAGCAGCCCCTCGGGGGGGATGTCATAGAACTCGTCGCAGACTAGCTGGAAGAGAGCATCAGCGTCCATTCCGGCGCCGCGAATATCGGCCCAGTGCCGCTCCTCGCGCAGCCCGCCGATCCCGTCGGCAGGGAGCTGCTCGGGCAGCGATGCGATCAGCGCGTTCAACCCGGCATGGATCGGGGTCGGTTCGATCCCGAATAAGGATTCCAGCGCAGTGCCGCCTTCCGCACGCACCAGATTGCCCTCCTGTAGCATGCGGATCTGATCCTGCGAGAAGTGGATGTCGAAGCCGAGTGCGTTTGCCGCGGCGCTGCCGAGCAGGCCCACCCACTCGGGAACCGGAATCGTGTACGGCTTCTTGCCCGTCACCTCGCCGAGCAGATCTACGAGCTGGTTAGCCGTGAGCTGGTCGGGACCAGCGACTTCGAGGACGGCGCCGCTATCGCCCGCACCCTCGGCAGCTAGTGCCAGCGCCTCGCCAAGATCTTCCGAAAAGATGGGCTGAAAGGGTTGCTCGCCCGCCGACACCGTCGGCACCACCGGAAAAGCACGCACAATTTTGAGCAGCTCGGAGATCATCTTGTCCCCAGGCCCGTAGACGTTGCCGGGCCGCACGATCAGCCAGTCGAGCGAGGATGCCGCCACTAACTCTTCCGCGGCCCGCTTGGATTGGTGATAAGCCGTCGTTCCCCGGTCCGCGCCGAGCGAAGAAACGTAGACGAAGCGGCGGGCACCCGCCCGTTCTGCTTCCGCGAGCAGCCGCCGCGTACCCTCGATGTTGACCGCGTGGTAAGTGATCTCCGGCGGGTCTTCTTCGGCGATGCCGGCGAGGTGCAACACCGCGTCGCACCCGTCCGCGGCACCCTGCACATCTTGCGGCTTCGTCACACTGCCGGGATGCACCTGCACCGGCCCCGCCCACTGCCGTCCGCTCTGGCCGGCGTTGCGGCAAAACAGGCGGATTTCATGGCCGCGGCCGAGCAGATGATCTATCGCTGCCCGGCCCACCACACCGGTTCCCCCGGTGACCAGTACGCGCATAGCAAAACTCCCGGTCCGGTGATCCTCTCAGGCGGATGGTGCGGAGTTCGCACGAGGGGTGCCAGAACGCAGGGCCTTGCTTGAGCCGCACTCATTGCTATACATCAGAAACCGTCATAGCACCCGGCCCGGATGTTGCCCGAGGGTACTAGCCGGTTCCACTTTCGAGGAGACCTACGATGAGCGAAGCAACCGCCCGCACAGCACCGACCGAAGAGCAGTCCCGCCAAGTCGCAGAGGCAGCGCGCGAGACGGAATGGGCGGCGCCCAGCTTTGTGCGCGAGCTATTTCTCGGTCGCTTCCGGCTCGATCTGATCCACCCATACCCGCAACAATCGCCGGAAGACAAGCGGAAGACCGAAGCCTACGTCGCGCGGCTGCGGTCCTTTCTCGAAGAAGAGGTAGACCCGGACGAGATAGACCGGACGGGCGAGCTCCCGGACCACGTGCTGCAGGGGCTGCGCGACCTAGGCGCCTTCGGGATGAAGATTCCCGAAGAATACGGCGGTGTGGGACTGTCGCAGGTCGGCTACGGCCGGGCAATTCAGATGGTTACCAGCCGCGACGCATCGTTGACCGCACTGCTCTCGGCCCACCAATCCATCGGTGTACCGCAGCCGGTGAAGCTTTTCGGAACGCCCGAGCAGAAGAAAAAGTACCTGCCGCGGATTGCGGCGGGCGCGATCTCGGCCTTCGCGCTGACCGAACCGGCGGTGGGCAGCGATCCCGCCGCGATGACCACGACCGCCACACCGACGGAAGACGCCGAGGGCTTCATCCTGAATGGCGAGAAGCTCTGGTGTACGAACGGCACCCTTGCGGAGCTGCTGGTCGTGATGGCCCGCACTCCGCCGAAGATGAAGAACGGGAAGGAGATCCCGCAGATCACCGCGTTCATCGTCGAGGCCGATGCCGAAGGCGTCGAAATCACCCATCGTTGTCACTTCATGGGGATCAAGGCGATTCAGAATGCCGTCATCCGCTTCGACAACGTTCGGGTGCCGCGCGAAAACATCTTGCTGGGCGAGGGCAAAGGGTTGAAGCTGGCGCTAGTGACGCTGAACACCGGCCGCCTCACCCTGCCGATGAGCGCCGCCGCCGGGTGCAAAGCAGCGGTCGAGATCTCCCGGAAGTGGGCGGCCGAGCGGGTGCAGTGGGGCGCGCCGATCGGCCGTCACGACGCGGTCGCGCAAATGCTCGGCGACATGGCGGCCAAGACCTTCGCCGTAGATGCAATGGCCGAGCTCTCCTCCGGCCTGGCGGACCAGGCGAAGAACGACATCCGCCTCGAGGCGGCAATCGCCAAGCTCTGGACAACGGAGGTGGGCTGGAAGGTGCTGGACGACTGCCTCCAGATCCGCGGGGGGCGCGGGTATGAAACCGCTGATTCACTCGCCGCCCGCGGCGAACTCCCGATTCCAGTCGAGCGGATGCTGCGCGACTTCCGCATCAACCGCATCTTCGAGGGATCGTCCGAAATCATGCGGCTCTTCATCGCGCGTGAAGCAGTGGACACACACCTCGAGGTTGCCGGCGATCTGCTCGAGTCGGATCTGTCGCCCGCAGACAAGGCCAAGGCGTTCAGCAAGGTCGGCGCCCACTACGCCGTCTGGTTCCCGAAGCGCCTGGTCGGGTGGGGGCACTGGCCGCGCTATAACGACTTCGGCAAGCTGGCCACGCACCTGCGCTTCATAGACCGCACCTCGCGGCGGCTCGCCCGCACCCTATTTTATGCGATGGCGCGCTTCGGCCCCAAGCTGCAGTACAAGCAGGCGGTGCTCGGCCGCCTCGTCGATATCGGCGCCGAGCTGTTCGCGATGAGCGCGGCCTGCGTTCGCGCCCAGCATCTGCAGGACACGGGCGACCACGGGAGGCAGGCGTTCCGTCTCGCCGACGTCTTCTGCAAGCGCTCGCAACTGCGCGTCGAGCAGCTCTTCGACGAACTCTTCGAGAATGCGGACACCGATACCTACCGGCTGGCTCAGGGCGTGATGAAAGGCGACTACGCCTTCATGGAAGATGGAATCATTCCAGTGATCTCCGAAGGCGAAAAGCTCACCGCCCCAGAGCCGGGACCAGCCGAAGCGTTCGCCGGCGAAAAGTACTCAGGCACCGAGGTGGCGACGCAGATCGGCGCGGGGGGATAGGGCGGGGTGCGGAATGCAGAGTGCAGCACCGCCGCTCTGCCGGGGGTATGAAACCCCCGGCAGAACACTACCCGTCCTGCCGGACGGAACCGCACCCGACGTAGCCAAAATTCTCTCCCTTGCCGTCATTCCGGCGAAGGCCGGAATCCAAGGCGGGCTTTGCGCTTTGCGACTTCGCGTTTATCTGTTCGCTGAAGCCGGCAGATCAGCAACCACACGCATCAGGAACACTTCGGCGCTTTCTACTGCCCCGCTGGGCGTAGCGCACGGCGCATGCAGCTTCGAAACCGGGACGTGCCGCTACTCCCCCACCGGCTGCGGGTACTTGGCGGGGCCGCCGCTCCCGCCGGACTGACCGTCCGAGCCCAGTTCGGCGGCCGCCTGCTGCAGCACCTCGCGCGCGTTGTCGTAGGAGATGATGCCGATGGCGTCTCCTAGCGGCATCCAGCGGCAGGCGGTAATCCCCTCGTCCACTTGCGGGCAAGGGTCGCCGTCTGGTGATTCGATCAGGTAGAAGTGGCAGAACTTGTGGACCAGCTTGCCGCGAGCGCGAAAGTACCAGTCAATGGTGCGGAGGCGCGGGCCGAGCACGAGCTCGCCCAACCCGGTTTCCTCCTGCACCTCACGCAATGCAGCAAGGTCCGGGGTTTCTCCGGCTTCTACGTGGCCTTTTGGGAAGCCCCAGTTTTGGTAGGGGTCGCGGATCAGCAGCACGTGCGGGACAGTTCCTAACCAGCGGACGATCACGCCGCCCGCGCTCACCTCCACCTGAACGCGCCGGCCGCCAGGGCGCCGCGTGCGCCTCTCCCTACCCATGACGGAGGCTTTCGGCGATCTGCACAGCGTTGGTCGCCGCGCCTTTGCGAAGGTTGTCGGCGACTACCCACAGATGCAGCGTCTGTGGCAGACTCTCGTCCGTGCGGATGCGGCCCACGTACACATCATCACTCCCGGCTACCTCGAGCGGTGTCGGGAAGGCCGCGGGAGCAGTGGCCACCCGAACCCCCGGAAATGCGGCGAGGGCGGCGGCGGCATCTTCAGCGGCGAGCGGCTGTTCCGTTTCGACGGTGAGCGAGACGGCATGACCTACATCTACCGGCACCCGAACGCAGGTAGCGGTGACCGGCAGCTCTGGAAGTTCCAAAACTTTTCGCGTCTCGTTGGTCATCTTTTGCTCCTCTTCCGTGCGCCCGCCGGCTACAAACGGGCCGATGTGCGGCAGCACGTTGCCGGCCAGCCTCCGGGAAAACGGAGAACTAGCCCAGCGCTTGCCCGGTTGCGTGCTCGCGAGCTCGCGCCGCAGCGCTTCACGGCCGCTCTCGCCCGCTCCGCCTGATGACTGCAAAGTTGTCGCCAGCACGCGGCGCAGCCCGGCAGCCTGCCGGATCGGCTCGAGCGCCATCAGCATCTGGATTGTCGAGCAGTTGGGGTTCGCGATAATGCCCTGCCCGGCAGTGCGGGCCGCGGCAGCGTTG
>JBBSMO010000202.1:0-5150 GCA_038233155.1 Longimicrobiales bacterium | reverse complement strand
TCGTGATGGCGTTCTGCCGCGACAGGGGGCCGGTGTCAAGCACCCGGATCTGGACTCGCGGACTGCTTCCGTCGCCGCGCCCGTACTCGAACTCGCCGATCTCGATCATAACCGTTCCCGCGGTTGTAAACTTGACCGCGTTGGACAGCAGGTTCACCAGGATCTGGCGGACGCGCTTCGGGTCGGTGATCAGAGCCGGCATCTCGCCTGGGTCTGGCAGCACGAGCCCGAGCCCTTTCGCCGCCGCCTGCGGCTCGACAGCGGAGACGGCGTCGGCAACGATTTCCGATAGCGGGCATTCGCGGAGCTCGACCTCCACCTTGCCAGCTTCGAGCTTGGCAAAATCTAGCAGGTCGTTCACGAGGGCGAGCAGCGACTGGGCTGCCCGATGGGTATTCTGCACATATCGCTGCGCCTTGTCCGGCATCTCCCCGGCTACTCCCGCCAGCAGCAGCTCGGTGTAGCCCTTCACCGCGGTGACAGGCGTCCGCAAATCATGCGAAATCGCGTTGTAGAAGCGTTCCTTCGCGCGGGTGAGTTCGCTGAGTTGCTCGTACGCCCGTTCGAGCTCGGCCGAATGCTGGGCGACCGCCTTGTGCAGCCGCGCATTGTTGATGGCAACGGCTGCGTGGCCAGCCAAGGTGAGTGCAAGCCGCGTATCGCGGGGCGTAAGCTCGTACGTGCGGCGGTAACCAACGACCAGCGCCCCGAAGGTCTCGCCGTACAGCGAGAGCGGCACTCCGAGGCCGGTTTGCATCCCCTGCGCGGAATGAAACGGCAGAGCACCCGGCTGGAAGGCACCGTGCGGTCCGACGTTCAGCGGCTTGCCAGCCTCCACCACACGCGCGGCGAAGGGATCTGGTGCCTCTTCGTCGTCGACTCCCTCGATTCCGGCAGCCGCGCACAGGCGCGTCAGCCCGTTCTCGGTCGTGTGCACAGAGACGTAGTTGGCACCCAACAGAGTGCGGGTGAAGCGTGCGACCAGGTCCAGGACATCGTCCAGGACGAGGGTGCGGTTGGCCGCCAGCCCCAGCACGTTCAGTGCTTCGATCTCTTCGACACGCCGCCGGAGCTCGTCCCGCTCGCGGGCGGTTGCGTCCAGCGCACTGCGTTGCATCGCGACAGCCGCCAGTGCGTGCGCGAGTTGAGCCCAGCCATCCAGGTCGCCGTCAAAATCCCCCGCGCCGCCGATGAGCAGGATGGAGCCCAACTCCGGCTCGCACTTCGGGAGCGGGAGCAGCAGCAACTCCGCGCCGGCCGGCTGTTCCGCGGCACCGGGGAGCAGCGACGACAAGGGGAATACCGAGGGTCGGGTGGTGTGGCGCGCGAGGCCGAGCAGCTCCGCCGGAAGGTTGAAGCCGACGGGATGAAGATGCCTGGTGCCCGATCCATCCGGCTCCACCCAGGCGGCGCAGTGCAGCGGCGCGGGGGCGGAAAGAGTTCCGATCATCGCCTGAAAGGCCGCACCCGGTTCCCCCGCCTCGTAGATCTGGACTACTGATTCTAGCTGTCGCATGAGCTGCCGGGAACCGCGGAAGACCTCGGAGTATGCGAGCGCTCCCAAGCGCTGCCCGGCAATTTTGCTTCACGATCCATGCCGGGGCAGAGTCGCGAGGTTCTGGTCACGAGTCGCGAGCACGAGTGAGGCAAGACCGCCCCGGTTGGGTCAGAGGTGTCTCGGTAGAAGCGACCAGGGACCAGTGGCATCGCGGCGTTCGCTTTTGCTCGTAGCCCGCGACCCGCGATATTATTCCGCGAGCATCCGCACGTAGCTCTCATACCGTTCAGGCGATACTGCGCCGGCTTCCGCGGCGTCGCGGATAGCGCAGCGCGGCTCGTGCGTATGCGTGCAGGAGTTGGCGTAGCGGCAGCTCCCTAAGAAGGGCCGAAATTCGGGGAAGCAGGTACCCAGCTCCCGAGCCGGGATCCCCCACAGGCCTAGCTCGCGCAGGCCAGGCGTGTCCGCGACGTGGCCGCCGCAATCCAGAGGGATGAGCTGCGCGTTGACGGTGGTATGCCGCCCCTTTTGCACGGCCTCGCTGACCGACGCTACGCGCAGGGCGAGCTCGGGTTGGATCGCGTTAAGCAGGCTGGACTTGCCTACCCCCGAGGGGCCGGTGAACGCCGAGATCCGGCCGCAAATCGCGTCCCGCAGTTCGTCAATTCCACGGCCTTCCTCAGCGGATGTGAAGAGTACGTAGTAGCCGATTTCCTGGTACGGCCGGAAGAGCGCCGCCGCCTCTTCGCGGCTGGCGAGATCTGTCTTGTTCGCTACGATAAGCGGGGGGATTTCACTTGCTTCGCAGAGCACCAGAAAACGGTCCAGCATGCGGAGGTGCGGCACTGGCCGGGCAACGGAGAAGACAACCACGATCTGATCTACGTTGGCGGCGATCGCCTTGGGGCGCGGCGCCTTGCCTGGCGCGCGGCGAACCAGCAGAGAATGGCGCTCTTCAATCGTCTCGATGGTCCAGCGGGTATCGCCGGGTTCTGCATCGCTCTGCCGCAGACGCACACGGTCGCCGATGATGACGCCGCTGATCCGCTGCTCCTGCTTGAGGCGGCCGCGCAGAGTAGCCTCGACAACGCCCCCGGTGGTCTCGACATGGTAGATGCCCCCGCGGGCGCGCAGTACCAGCCCGTGCAGATCCGTGGTCACCGCCCCGCCCTACAAAACCAGAGCGGGGACAGCACCTGTGCCGCCCCCGCTCCGCATGTTGGCCGTCCCGCACCTGCTATCATGCCGCGGCGAAAGATTCGAGAGCGTCTCCCATATCTCCCTCGCGCAGCCGCTTCAGCGCGCGGTCGCGCAATTGGCGAATGCGCTCGCGCGTAACGCCGAGCATATCGCCGATCTCCTCGAGCGTGTGCTCGCGCCCGCCTTCAAGCCCGAAGTAGAGCTTGAGCACCTTGGCATCGCGCGGCTGCAGCGTTGTCAGCGCCCGGCCGATCCGCTCGGTGAGCAGCCGCTCCTCGACCTCATCTTCCGTGATGATGGCCTCGTCGGTAATGAAGCGGTCCATCAACTGCGAATCATCGGTATCGCCGATGGGCGCATCCAGACGGATCTCGGCCGCGTTCAGCGTCTGCAAGCTCTCGATGATCTCCGGCGTGAGGCCGGTCGCATCCGAAAGGTCCTGAGTGGACGGGTCGCGCCCCATCTCCTGCTTGAGCCGCTCGCGCTCGCGGAAGATCTTCGCGAGATCCGACGCACGGTTCAGCGGCACGCGCACGGCGCGCCCTTGGTTGGCGAGCGCCGAGAGGATTGCCTGGCGAATCCACCAAACGGCGTAGGAGATGAACTTCACCCCCTGGTCCGGGTCGAACTTACGCGCGGCCGTCACCAAGCCGACATTCCCCTCCTGGATCAGATCCGAAAGAGAAACACCGCGGTTCTGGTACTTCTTCGCTACCGAAATTACGAAGCGCAGATTCGCGCGGACGAGCTCCTGTACAGCGTGCTCGTCGCCCGCTTGCGCACGCTTGCCAAGCTCGATCTCCTCTGCCGGAATGATCAACCGGTGTGTACTGACTTCCTTGAGGTATTGATCCAGGCTCGACTGATCCTCAGCAGCGACCTGGAACCCCTCGCGGAGACTCGGTGCCTGACGCCTCCGCTGCCGTGTTCTGCGTGTCGCTGTTGCCATTGCTTTCTTTGCCATCTCTTTCGTATGATGAAGCCGGGTCGCCCCGGCACTCGTAGTTGCCTGCAAGACCTTGGCCGACCCACGTCACGCATCGTGCGCGGCGTTCCCAGCGGACAAAGGGCGCGCAAGGTAAGCCGGCTGCCTCGTGCGGTCAACGTATGTGCAGAACCGCACCCGTTTCCGCCCCCCAACACGCCAGTCTCACCCGCTCGGCTCCCCTCACCGCAATGTCGGCAGGGGGTAATGTACCGCCGTCAGCACGCCGGGTTCCGATCCGGGCTTAGTAGCCAGGGACCGGTCGCCAGGGACCAGGGACCAGGGGACCGGCTTCCGGTCCGCCTCCGGCATCACCCATATTTTTTAGGATGTCCGCTGTCCCCTGAACCCTTTCCCCTGGCCCCCGCTTCCTCATGCCGCTGCCGGAATCCGCGTACACGCTCGCCCTGCGCGCGGCGGGGCTGCTGCGCCCGCTGCTCGAGCGGGGAGAGGGCAAGCTGGCGAGGGGACTGCGGGGCAGGCACGGTGTCGCGGGTCGCATGGAGGAGTGGGGAGCGCAGCGGGCAAGGGACCGTCCCGTGGTCTGGTTGCATGCGCCGAGCGTTGGGGAGGGGCTGCAGGCAAAGGCGGTTCTTGTAGAACTGCGCGCGCGGCGGCCAGACCTTCAGCTTGTGTATACCTTCTTTTCCCCTTCCGCCGAACCGTTCGCGGGTTCGCTGCCGGCCGACTTCGCCGATTACCTTCCGCTGGACCTGCCCCGGCCTATGCGGGAGGCGCTGGACGCGCTGCGGCCCGATGTGCTCGTCTTCACCAAGTCCGAGGTTTGGCCGAACCTGTCGCGGCTGGCACACGAGCGGGGGGTTCGCCTGGCATTGCTCAGCGCCACGCTGCCGCCGAGCTCGAGCCGCCTTTCGCCTGTCGCGCGGCCATTCCTGACACCTGCGCACTCGCGCCTTGACGCGTTGGGCGCGATTTCGCATGCGGATGCGGAACGATACGCCGTTCTCGGCGTTCCGGCCGCGGCGCGTACGGTGACGGGAGATGCGCGCTTCGACCAGGTCGTCCGGCGCGCAGCGGGTGCGGGCGCCTCCCCGCTGGTTCGCCGCCTGGTAGAGGCGCAGCGCCAGACGCTGGTCGCCGGCTCGACCTGGCCCGCGGACGAGCAGCGCCTTATGCCGGCTTTCGCGGCTTTAGCCGCCGGCAGCGGCTGGCGATTGATCCTCGCTCCGCTCGAACCTGGCGAAGACCATCTGCGGCAGGCGGAGGCGGTTCTGGGGCACCACGGATTGTCATCCGTCCGCATGAGAGAAGCCGGCGACGTGCCCGTTGCAGAAACGGTGTTGCTGGTGGACCGTGTCGGAATGCTCGGGGACTTGTACGCCCTTGCGGACCTCGCCTACGTAGGTGGCGGGTGGGGCGACAGGGGCCTTCATTCCGTACTCGAGCCCGCGGCCTTCGGTGTGCCCGTCCTCTTCGGACCCCATCACGCCAACGCCCGCGAAGCTG
>JBBSMO010000201.1:0-5153 GCA_038233155.1 Longimicrobiales bacterium | reverse complement strand
TCGCCATGCTTCTCGTGTGCGGGTTGAGCCCCGCCGCCGCCCAGCAGAAGGCAGATGCTCCCGCACGCCCGTTGGTCGTGATCGATGCCGGGCACGGCGGTGTCGACCCAGGCGCTAAGGGGCTTGCTGGAACCAAGGAGAAAGATGTTGCGCTAGCGGTAGCCAGGCAGGTGGCGGCAATTCTACGCGAAGATAGGACTCTCGAGGTGCGTATGACCCGGGACAGCGATACCCTGATCGCACTGCGGGACCGGCCGCGTTTGGCCAACCGCTGGCGGGGCGGCAGCGACACTGGCCAGGCACCGCGGGAGGCGCTGTTCATCTCGATTCACTGCAACGCGAGCGAGCATCGCTCGGCGGCCGGTTTTGAAACGTTCTTCCTGTCGGAGGCTAAGACGGAAGATGCGCGGCGCGTCGCCGAGCTGGAGAACGCTGCCCAGCGCTTCGAGGAGAAAGCCGCCAAGCTGGACCCCCTGAATTTCATTCTGCTGGACCTGCGGCAGAACAAGTATCTGCGAGATTCGAGCGATGGCGCCGCTATGGTGCAGGACAGGCTGGCTGCCGTGCTGCCCGGCCGCAACCGCGGGGTAAAGCAGGCCGGTTTCGTCGTGCTGAACGGCGCCTTCATGCCTGCTGTATTGGTAGAACTGGGCTTCATCACGAACCCGGCCGAAGAAAAGCAGTTGACGGACGCGTCGTTTCAACAAACGGTTGCCCGGGAGCTCGCAACTGCCGCCCGGGATTTCCTTGCGGAGGCGAACGCAGGGGTGATCGCCGCGGGCAGGTAAACCCTCCGGGCAAATTTTCTGCCGGATCTCGGCATCCCTGCGCGGGTACACCGAAGCATGATTACCCAGTCCGCACCGTTGCCCGCCGCAGCCAGGCCCGCCCGGCCGCCGGCGGTTCCGGTACTTGCCCTCGACGTTGCCTCTGCCGGGGAGGCCTTGCGGCTCGCTGGTCTGCTGCCTTATGCGGCCTGGGTCAAAGTTGGACTCGAGCTGTTCACCGCCGCAGGGCCGGCCATAGTGCGCGAGTTGCGGGCGCGTGAGCGGCGGGTTTTCCTGGATCTCAAGCTGCTCGACATTCCCAACACCGTTGCCCGCGCAGTCAAGGCTGCCGCGGCGCTGGGTGCCGGGCTCCTCACCGTCCACGCCTCCGGCGGCCGTTCAATGCTCCGCGCCTGCGCGGGCGCGGCCGGTGAGGCTTCCGGAATTCGTCTGCTCGCCGTGACGGCGCTCACCTCGTTTTCTCCAGAGGCGCTTGCCGAGGCGTGGGGCCGGGAGCGGGTAGACATTCAGAGCGAGGCCGCGCGGCTCGCAGCGCTCGCGGCGGAGTGCGGCATGGACGGAGTGGTCGCTTCCGTACACGAGGTCGCGGCCATCCGCGCGCGCGCGGGTGCCGATATGCAAGTTTTGTGTCCCGGCATCCGGTTGCCTGGCGACGCTGCTGGTGACCAAGCCCGCGTTGCTACCCCGGCAGACGCCGTCCGCGCCGGTGCTGACTTCATCGTGCTGGGCCGCTCCGTGACGGCGGCCGCGTCTCCCGCGGCGGCGTGGAAGCGCGTGATCGAGAATATGGCGGCGGCTTCGGCGGGGGTAACGCAGTGAGACATCTCCTGGTTGCTCTCGGCTTGATCTCGCTGGCAATGTTTCCAGCGCACGCCGCTGCCCAGCAAGAGGCCGCGCCGCTCGAACGCTTCGTAGTCCGTATCGCAACGCTCTGGATAGCGGGTGACGCCTCCGCCTTGGTGGGCCTCTCGCCGGCAGACGGCCGCATCATGCTCGAAACCGACGAGGCACGCGGCTCAATGTCGGGGCGGCATGCGGTGGCCGCCCTCCGCTCGGCGTTCGCAGATCGCGAAACAGTCTCGGCCCGGCCCGCGCGGGTCACGATCTCGGGCGGCGACCCGCTGATGGGCTTTGGCGAATTGACCTGGATCTGGCGCGAGCGGGGGGTGACTGCGCCTCGCTCGGCCACCTTGTACGTAGGAGCTGTATGGGAGGAGCGCGGGTGGCGGGTGCGGGAACTGCGCCTGCTTCAGTGATCTGCCCGCCTTGACATGCCCTTGCGGTAGCGCCTACAATTGGAACTGGAAAACTCCCCGTTCGCCTTCGCGGCGGCGGGGGGTTCTGCTTTCTCCCGTTCCTCATTCGCCGGGCCCGCCCCGGCTCTTTCCCGCAGTCGCCCGTGCAAGCCGTGCCCGTCACCATTTTAGATTGGACCCCCGACATCGCCTGGCCCCAGGTGACAGAAACGCTGTTGCGGGTTGTCGCTGTTATGGTGCTCGCCTGGGTCGCGCTCGGCGTTTTGCGCCTGATTACGCGGCGCATCGAGGCGGCGATCGGGCATGGCGACGCGAGCACCATGACCGCGCACGAGCAACGCACCAAAACGCTTGTCGGCCTCGTCCGCAGCATCGGTCTCGTGCTGATCGCGGTGCTGAGCGGCTTCATGGTTCTCAACGCCATCGGCCTCGACATCGGACCCCTGCTGGCGACCGCGGGTGTGGCGGGGCTCGCAATTTCCTTCGGCGCCCAATCTCTCGTGAAGGACCTGCTCAGCGGTCTCTTCATCCTCTTCGAAAATCAATTCGGCGTGGGAGATGTGATCCGCGTGGGCGATGTAGGCGGCATGGTCGAAAAGATGACGCTGCGGATCGTGGTGCTCCGCGATATCCAGGGCGTCGTCCACATCGTGCCCAATGGTGAACTCACCAAGGTCAGCAATCTAACCCGTACCTGGTCGCGAGCCGTTCTCGAAATCGGGGTCGCCTACAAGGAAGATGTAGACCGGGTGATGGCGGTGATGCGGGAGGTGGGCGCGGAAATGGCCGCCGACGAGGAGTGGCAGCCGCTCCTGGTCGATGAGATCACCGTGCCCGGCATCGAATCGTTTGGCGATTCGAGCGTCAACATCCGCATCATGGCCAAAACAGTGCCGCTCAAGCAGTGGGATGTCGCCCGCGAGCTGCGGCGCCGGCTGAAGTACCGGTTCGATGCCGAAGGAATCGAAATCCCCTTCCCCCACCGGACGCTATTTTGGGGTGAGGGGAAGACCGAACAGCGGAATGCGGAATGCGGAACGCGGAATGCGGAATAGCGAATGAATGATGAAGGAGCACGGGTTTGCCTCCTCGCGGCTCGTGCCCCGCTTCTTTCCGCCGGCTACTGTCTACCGCCTACCGACTGACCATTGCTTCGCTTCTACAACACGCTGACCCGCCGCAAAGAAGATTTTGTTCCGCTCGAACGGGGCCGGGCAGGCTTGTACGCGTGCGGGCCGACGGTGTACGCACCGCCGCACATCGGCAACATGCGCACCTTCTTTTTCGCGGACATCGTGCACCGGTACCTCGAGTACCGGGGGTACGAGGTGAAGTTCGTGATGAACCTCACGGACGTAGACGACAAGACGATCCGCGGGGCGGGTGCCGCCGGCGTTTCCCTCGCCGAGTACACGGAGCCCTTCATCGCCATCCTCTTCGAGAGCCTCGATGCGCTCGGCATTCTTCGCGCCGACTATTACCCGCGCGCGACCGGTCATGTGGGCGGGATGATCGATCTGATCCGGAAGTTGGAAGCACGGGGGCTCGCTTACGAGGCGGAAGGCGCCGTCTACTTCGATATCTCCGAATTTCCCGGGTACGGAAAGCTGTCCCGTGTAGATCTCAGCCAGGCACGGCAGGGCGAGCGTACCGCGGAGGACTCGTACGAGAAGGGCGATGTCCGCGACTTCGCCTTGTGGAAGGCCGCCAAGCCAGAAGACGAGCAGGTGGGCGCGGTGTGGGATACGCCGTGGGGGCCTGGCCGCCCGGGGTGGCACATCGAGTGCTCGGCGATGTCCATGGCCGAGTTGGGCGAGACGTTCGATATCCACTTGGGCGGGGTAGATTTGATCTTTCCCCACCATGAAGACGAGATCGCCCAGTCTGAGGGTGCCACGGGCAAGCCCTTCGTACGCTACTGGCTGCACGGCGAGTTCTTGCAGTTGGAAGGCGAAAAGATGGCCAAGTCCACGGGCAACATCTTTACCTTGGCGGATCTCGTCGAGCGCGGGGTGCGGCCCTCCTCGGTGCGCTACGCCTTTCTCTCGGCGCACTATGGGACCAAGCTGAACTTCACCTGGGAGGCGCTGGAAGCCGGTGCGACGACGGTCCGGCGGATCCGCGCCACACGCGATCGCCTTCGGGATCATCCCCCCGTGGAGCAGGGGAACCCCGCCGACCTTCCCGCGCTGCACCCGGCCGCCGACCGGGCGCTGGGAGATTTCGCCGCTGCGATGGACGACGACCTCAACACCAGCGTTGCCTTGGCTGCACTCGCGGAGTTCATGACCGCCGTGAACACGCGCCTCGACCAGCTTGGCGGGCACCCGATCACGGCAGCCGAGCAAGCCGCCGCGTTGCGTGTGTTCGAAATGATGGATGGCGTATTCGGCTTGCTCGCCCTCGCAGACGCGGAAGATTCTGCGCCGGATGCGGACCTTGCCGGGTGGGTAGAAGAGTGCATCCGCGAACGGGCGGAAGCCCGCGCCAACCGCGACTTCGCGACGGCGGACCAAATTCGTGACCAACTGGCGGAAAGAGGGGTGGTGATCGAGGATACGCCGCACGGACCGCGGTGGCTCCGGGGCACTTGACACCTGGTTGCCCCGGCTCTATACTACGAGTCTGTCCGGCGCTGGCGTAGCTCAGCTGGTAGAGCAGCTGATTTGTAATCAGCAGGTCGGGGGTTCGAATCCCTTCGCCAGCTTGGCACGCACGGGGCGGGGGCTTCGCTAACGGCAGCAGTGGTTGGGCAGACGCGGGTGTAGCTCAGTTGGTAGAGCATCAGCCTTCCAAGCTGAGGGTCGCGAGTTCGAGTCTCGTCGCCCGCTCTGGAAACGGACCTCGGCGGCTTTCCGGCCGCTGCGGGACGTTTTCTTTGTTTTCGAGTACCCCGGGAGCCGGTGCGCATGGTAGCGCGGCCCGCTCCACGCTGCCGGCCGGAAGACTATCCGGCTAAAATCGTCATCACCTGGAACGAAACTGAGAGCGCAAAATGGCCAAGGCGAAGTTTGAGCGGAACAAGCCGCATGTGAATGTCGGGACGATCGGGCATGTGGATCATGGGAAGACGACGCTGACGGCGGCGATTACGGAGATTCAGTCGGCG
>JBBSMO010000200.1:0-5157 GCA_038233155.1 Longimicrobiales bacterium | reverse complement strand
GATCTGGTTGGCGGACAGGCGGACGGTGCCGTCGGAGCTCATGTCCATGCCGCCCATGTCCATCCCTTCCATGCCGGCCGTCGTGCCCGCCGGTACACCCGCTGCCGCCTCTTCGTTGCCGCTCTCGGCCAGCAGCGCCCATGCGCCGATGAGCAGCGTGATCGCCAGCGCGCCGCCGATCAGCAGGCGTTTGGTTCGTCTCGACATCCGGTTCATGGCATTTCTCCTGTTCCGTCGAGGGTCTCGCCCTTTCCCGTTCTGCCGAACATCATCAGCGGTGGCTGGGACGCGTGAGGCAGGGCGCACGCCCGCCGCAGCGGTATCACCCGTGCTTGTGCTCCGGTTCATCGAAGAATCTCCTCGCCCACCGTCCGTTCCAGCTTCGCCAGGCGTTGCCCGAAGCTCGTCAGAAGCCGGTAGTAAGCGGTCTCATAGTTGTAGAGAGTCGTCTGATTTTCCAGCAGCGTCAGGAAGTCGTTGCGCCCCACCTGAAACCCGGCGGTAGCCGACTCGAGCGAGGCGCGGCCCTGCGGGATGATCGATTTGACGAAGAGCGCGAGCTGCGCGCGGTCCCGCTCGAGGTCGGCGTAGCCAGCCGCCACCTCGGCGCGGATCTCGTTGGCTTCCGCGGCGCGCGCTGCTTCCAGCGCGGAGACCCGCGCCCGGGCCTCTTTGACGAGCACATCCTGTTTGCTCCCCTTGCGCAGCGGCAGCGGAAGGGAAACCACGGCGGAGACCAGATCCGGCCGGCCACTGCGCTGTCCGTACTGCAGCGACACGTTGAAGTCCGGTAGGTACTCCTTGCCGGCGAGTTCGAGGCGTGCCGACTGTGCGGCGATCATCGCCGCCTGCGCCCGGATCGCCGGGTTCTGCCGCACCGCGGTTTCCTGCAGCTCGGTGAGCGGCGGGAGCGGCGAATCCTCGGCCCGGGCACCCAGCGCGGCTGAGGCGAAGCGGATCTCGGCCGCGTCGTCTGCAACCGCCGCCCGGGCCACGCGTGCAGGGACCCGTGGCGTTTCGACGGGCATATCCGTGGGACGATCCAGCGCGGCGTTCAGGCGGGCCAGCGCGGCGCGGCGCTGTTCGGTGAGCGCGACCGCTTCTTCGGCCAGCCGGGCCGCCTCGACGCGCGCCTTGAGCACATCCTGCTGACCGCCGGTGCCGACGCCATACCGGGCCTCCGTGACCCGGACGAAGTTGCTGAGGAGCTGCCCGTTGTTGCGGATCACCTCCAGCGCGTGGTCGGCGAAGGCGAGATCGTAGAAGGCGTCTTTGACCTCCTCCTCCACCTCCCAGCGCGCCGCCGCGACGCGCGCGTCCGCCGCCGCCGCTTCCAACTCGGCCACACGGCGCCGGAGCCCGAGCTTGCCAGGGTAGGGGAAGACCTGCCCGACGCCGACGGTGTTCATCCGCATGGCGGTCATGTCGCCCGCGTCCCGATCCGACAGGGGGACGTTCATCACCCCGAGGCTCAGCACGGGGTCGGGCGGGAGACCGGCGGGGCCGACGGCGGCGCGTGCCGCTTCGAGCCGGTCGCTCGCGGCGCGAATCGCCGGGTTCACCGAAAGAGCTCGTGCGACCAGTGAATCGAGTGCGGCGGGGGCGGCCGATTCGACGGGGGCATCGGCGACCGGCGCGACCTGCGCCGTTCCGATTGCCGGGCCGCCGGTTGCCGCCAGCGCGAACCCAACCGCCGCGAGGAAGACCGGCCTCATGCCTTCCCCCACTCCTCATCGACCGCCGCTTGGATTCGGCCGGCATCGGTGATTCCCTGCCGGACCATCCGGTCGGCGATCTCCGCCGTGCCCTGGCAAACGGCGCAGTTCACGCCCATGTCATCTTCGAAGCACTGCAGGTTGGAGCGGTGTACGCCGCGGTTTTCGCACCCGCACCAGCAGTACAACTGGTTCAGCGTTTCCGGGATCTGCGTCGCGACCCAGTAGGCGTGGCGCACCTGTCCGGTGAACGCCTCCGGATCCAGAACGGCGGCGGCATCGCTCCGACCGCTCGGGACGATGCGGAGCCCGTCCGGGCGCAGCTCGCCGACCGTCCAGCCGGTATCCGCGACCCCGCGTGCTGCGACCCCGGGGGGCGCGGCGTTGCCGCCCGTCAGCTGCCCAACCGCGAGTGCCCCCGCGAACGCAAGGAACACCAGCAGGACAGCTCCGCTCCGGACCGTGAAGAGTCGCTTCATCGGGCACCCTCCCGCGCGACCGGCGTGCCGTGCTCGTCGTGCTGGCCTGAATGGCTGTCCATTCCACCCTGCATCGATCCACCGTGCATCGGGCAGTTGGGCATCTCCATGCCGCCCATCATTCCACCCATGCCCATCATTCCGCCGCCGCCGAGCTCATCGAGCTTGGTGCGCTGCTCGGGCGAAAGGAGCTGGCGGACGCGGTGCCGAGTGCGCAGCATCGCCACTCCCGTTTCCGCGTGTAGGTCGCCCATCCGATCGAATGCGGCGCGGGTGGCGGCCTCGTCGAACCGATCCCCCGCCGTCGCCCCGGCGATCTGCTCGTGGAGCGCCGTCATCCCCTTCATGGCCTGCGCGTGGGTCTGCTCGGTCGCGGCCCGGAGCGCCTGGAGACGCTGTACCTGCGCGTCCGTCAGGCCGAGCTCGTCGCGGTGATCGAGAGCCGCGGCGGGGCTCTGGGCCATGCCCTGCATCATCGGGCAGTCCCGCATCATCTGCATCATGCCCCCGTGCATACCGCCCATCCGGTTCTGAGCCACCAGAACCCCGGCGACACCGAGCGCGAGCACAAGGACGAGTGCTGCCAAAAATTTGCGAATCATTGTGAAATTCTCCCGTTGCGTAGCGAATCGTGATCTGCGAATCCGCATCGCGCAGCCGACCTCGGAGCCGCGGCGCACGTGCGCGCGGTGAGAGTCGACGACGGAGCAAGCCGGGAACGGAGGCGTTCCGGTGAAGCTCCGGTGGTTGAGCGGGAACGGATCATCCACGGGGATGCGCGCACGCACCCCGGAGCGGTCCGCTCCGAAACCAGCCTTCAGCGATGCAGAGAAAAGGGCGCCGGAAGGAGTTCCGGCAGAGCGCTACGCTCGGGGAGGACGGAACAGCGCGGAAACGGGGGAGATGCCCCGCGCGTCGTCCGGGGAAACAACGGACAGCGTGCCCTCGGGCGAGGGCAGGAATGAATCGCTTGCAGTTGCCGGCAGCGGGGCCGCGCCGGCACAGGCGGAGTTCGCGAAGGCGAGCGGGCAATCCGGCAGTCCGGGTTGGCTGCCGCCAAAGTCCCGCGAATCATCGGTCGAGACGACGGTGCCGGAAGCGGCTGCGTCTTCGCAAGATTCCGATGGAGCCTGCATCTCCGCGTCCGCCATGCCGTCGCACACGGCGGCCCACACGCCTTCGGCCGTGAAGGCCGAAAAGGCGAGTAGCGCCAGCAGCGCGGCAAGGAAGCGGAAGCGCGGTTTCATGACGCCTAAACTATACGCACCGCGGTGGGCGCGCAACCCGCGCCGGTTCAGAACAGCCCTTCGAGAAAGTTCCGGAGCACGGTGGCGAACTGTTCCGCCCGCGTGGGGAGCGTCGCCGCATGGCCTGTGTGGCGCATCCGTTGCATGCGGGTAAAATCCCGTACGGACCGTCTTTCCGGAACCACGGCAGCACCCGGCAATGAGCAAGCAAAAGAAACAAAAAACCAAGCCGCCTTCGGGCGGCGGTTCCGGATCGGGCGGCAAGTCCGGGAACGACGACAGCGGGGACGGCAAGAGCGGCGGCATGATGATGCGCGGCGTCACGCGCCCGATGGCCGAGCGGCAGCTCCGCGACCACCAGAAGCAGCACGGGAAGGAGCACGAAGGCCACGGCGAACCCGGCAGCGAGCAGCGGATGGAGATGCTCCGCATGCACCACAAACAGACGCTGTGGATCCCCTGGCTGCTGATCCTGCTCGGCGTGTGGACCGCGGTCGCGCCGTTCACCTTCGGCTACGGCAACCCCGCACAGTGGGTGGTGCCCAGCGGTGGGCGCGGCGTCTGGTTCAGCGATCAGCTCTTCCCGGAGCTGCGAGCGTCGCTGACGCTGTGGAGCGACGTCATCAGCGGGCTGCTGCTCGTCGTTTTTGGGTGGCGCACGCTGCGGCCGAACCGGCCGGTGAGCTGGTGGATCTGCTGCTTCGTCGGGATCTGGCTGACGCTGGCGCCGGTGCTGCTCTGGGCGCCGACCGCAGCGGCGTTCCTGAACGATTCGATCGTGGGGGTGCTGGTGATCGCGCTCAGCGTGCCGATCCCCGGCATGCCGAACATGATCGTGTACATGCGGATGGGGCCGCCCACCCCGCCGGGGTGGAGCTACAACCCGTCGAGCTGGCCGCAGCGCTCGGTCATGATCGCGCTGGCCTTTGCCGGCTACCTGGTTTCGCGCTACCTGGCCGCCTTCCAGCTCGGCTATACGGCCACGATCTGGGACCCGTTCTTCGGGCCGGAGACGCGGCAGGTGCTCAACTCGGACATGTCGCACATGTGGCCGGTCTCGGACGGCGCGCTCGGCACCTTTGCCTACACCTTCGAGTTTCTGATGGGGTGGATGGGCGCGCCGTCGCGCTGGCGGACGATGCCGTGGATGGTCACCTTTTTCGGGATCCTGGTGATCCCGCTGGGGCTGGTGCACATCGCGCTGGTGATCTCGCAGCCGGTGGTCGTTGGCGCGTGGTGCACGATGTGCCTGCTCGCGGCGATCATCATGCTGCCGATGATCCCGCTGCAGGTGGATGAGGTGATCGCGATGGGGCAGAACCTGGTCGCCGCGCACCGCAACGGCGAGTCCGTCTGGAAGGCGTTCTGGAAGGGCGGCCCCGCGGAGGGCAGCACCCCGGACGAGCGCAGCCCGGAATTGATGTCGCTGCCCGAGCAGCCGGGGGCGGTGTTCCGCGCCTCGCTGTGGGGGATGAGCGCGCCGTGGGCGCTGCTCGTATCGGCCGCGCTCGGGATCTGGCTGATGTTTACGCCGTGGGTGTTCGGCGTCACGGGGCTGGCTGCCAATCTGTTTCACGTCGGCGGTTCGCTGGTGGTGGTGGTCGCGGTCATTGCGAGGGCCGAGCCGCTGCGCGCCGGCCGCTTTTTGACCGCGGCGCTCGGTGCGGCGGTGCTCGCCGCGCCGTGGTTCGTCTCCGGAGTCCCCGCCGCCGCGCG
>JBBSMO010000199.1:0-5163 GCA_038233155.1 Longimicrobiales bacterium | reverse complement strand
GGGCGGAAAGGTCGCCAATCACGTCGCCCATGTAGTCCGAAGGGGTGACCACCTCGACGTCCATCACCGGTTCGAGCAGGACCGGACCGGCACGCCGGGCACCCTCTTTGAGCGCCATGGAACCGGCGATTTTGAAGGCCATTTCCGATGAATCGACGTCGTGGTAGGAGCCGTATACGAGCTGCACCTTGACGTCCACCATCGGGTACCCGGCGAGCACCCCGGTCTGCATCGCCTCGCGCATTCCTTCGGATGCAGGCTTGATGTACTCGCGCGGAATCACGCCGCCGACGATCTTGTCCTCGAAAACGAAGCCGAGACCGGCTTCGGCGGGCTCGATGTTGATCACCACGTGGCCGTACTGCCCGCGCCCGCCAGACTGGCGCACGAACTTACCCTCTACGCCCTCGATAGAACGGCGGATCGTTTCGCGGTACGCCACCTGCGGCCGCCCGACATTCGCATCTACCTTGAACTCCCGCAGGAGACGGTCCACCAGGATCTCGAGGTGAAGTTCGCCCATCCCCGCGATGATAGTCTGCCCCGTCTCGTGATCGGTACGGACGCGGAAGGTGGGGTCTTCGTCCGAGAGCTTGTGGAGCGCCTCGCCCATCTTGTCCTGATCGGCCTTGGTCTTCGGCTCGATCGCGACATCGATCACCGGCTCCGGGAATGTCATCGACTCGAGAATGACCGGCGCATCCTGGTCGCTGAGCGTGTCGCCAGTCGTCGTGTCCTTCAGCCCGATCGCCGCGGCAATATCTCCCGCGTACACCTCGTCCCGTTCTTCCCGCTTGTTGGCGTGCATCTGGAGGATGCGGCCGATGCGTTCGCGCTTGCCCTTGGTCGAGTTGACCACGTAGGAGCCAGCGGCGAGCGAACCCGAGTATACGCGAAAGAACGTCAGCTTCCCGACGTACGCGTCATTGGCGATCTTAAAGGCGAGCGCCGCGAAGGGTTCATCGTCGTCAGCGCTGCGCATGATGACCTCGTCGGGGTCATCTACCCCATGCCCTGCGATCGGAGGGATGTCGATGGGGGAGGGCAGATAGTCGATGACCGCATCCAAGAGCTGCTGCACGCCCTTGTTCTTGAAGGCAGAGCCTGCCAGCACCGGGGTCAGCGCCCCGGCGATGGTCGCGTTGCGGATGGCGTGGCGCAGCTCTTCTTCCGAAACTTCCCCGCCCTCGAGATACTTCATCATCAGGTCGTCGTCGTACTCGACAGCGGCCTCCACCAGGTGCTTGCGGAGCTCCTCGACCCGGTCTGTGAACTCGGACCGCACCGGCTCTTCCGTCCAGTTCTTTCCGAGAGTGGAGTCGTCGTAATGCAGTTCGGTGCGGCGGATGATGTCGATCACGCCCATGAACTTCTCGCCATCTCCAATCGGCAGTTGAATGGGGTGTGCGTTCGCACCCAGCCGATCGCGGATCATGTCCACCGAGCGGTCGAAGTCCGCGCCTACCCGGTCCATCTTGTTGATGAAACAGATGCGCGGAACGCCGTACTTGTCCGCCTGCCGCCAAACGGTTTCCGATTGGGGCTCGACACCCGCGACGGCGTCGAAGACCGCGACCGCACCATCTAGGACGCGCAGGCTGCGCTCGACTTCAACGGTGAAGTCCACGTGCCCCGGCGTATCGATGATGTTGATCCGGTATTCGTCGCCTAGCCGCTCCCACAAACAGGTCGTAGCGGCGGAGGTGATGGTGATCCCCCGCTCCTGCTCCTGCTCCATCCAATCCATGGTCGCCGCACCCTCGTGGACCTCACCAATTTTGTGAGTGCGGCCCGTGTAGTAGAGAATGCGCTCGGTGGTCGTCGTCTTCCCGGCATCGATATGCGCCATGATGCCGATGTTGCGCAGCCTGGGAAGCGGTGTCATGCGTGCCATAATCTGTTCAGCTATCCGTCGTCACCCGAGACAGAAAGGCCGCCAGCGAGAGGCGGCGGCCAGTGCTGCCGGAGCAATGCAATGTATGGTGTCGTTACCAGCGATAGTGGGCGAACGCTTTGTTCGCTTCCGCCATGCGGTGCGTATCATCTTTCTTCTTGATGGTCGCGCCTTCGTTCCTGCTGGCCGCGATCAACTCGGCAGCGAGGCGTTCGGCCATCGTCTTTTCTCCCCGGTCACGCGCATACTGGATCAACCAGCGGATCGCGAGCGCCTGGCGCCGTTCCGGCCGCACTTCGATCGGCACCTGGTACGTGGCACCGCCTACGCGGCGCGACTTCACCTCGAGCACTGGCTTCACATTGGATAGCGCCTGCTTGAAGACTCCGTCAGGCGGCTGGCCGGTGCGCTCTTCGATCTGGTCCATGGCACCATAGAAGATTCCTTCCGCAACCGACTTCTTGCCATCATACATCATCGAGTTGATGAACTTGCTGATGGTCTCGGAACCGTACATCGGGTCTGGGATGATCGGCCGCTTTACGGCACGCGAGCGTCGGCTCATGGTCTACTTCCCCTTGCCGGCCGCTTTGGGCTTCTTGGCACCGTACTTCGAGCGGCTCTGGCGGCGGTCACTCACGCCGGAAGCATCTAGCGTCCCGCGAATGATGTGGTACCGCACACCCGGCAGGTCTTTCACCCGGCCGCCGCGAATCAGCACGATCGAGTGCTCCTGAAGGTTGTGCCCCTCGCCTGGAATGTACGCCGTGACTTCTATGCCGTTCACCAGCCGCACGCGCGCTACCTTGCGGAGCGCGGAGTTCGGCTTCTTCGGTGTCGTCGTGTACACGCGGGTGCAGACGCCGCGTTTCTGCGGGTTGCCCCGCATCGCAGGAGACTTGCTCTTCTTGGTCTCGCTCCGCCGCCCCTTGCGGACGAGCTGGTTGATTGTCGGCATACGTCGTAAAATGGACTCGCAATCCCCAAAAGAATTGGCGGGAACCTTGAAGGGCCCCCGCCGCTACCGTCGCCCGGCAGCAATACAGACCGAGAAACGTAACTGCCGGTCCGGCTCGTGTCAAGCCGGACCGGCAGTCCCGCGCCAGGAGCAATTCCCGGCCGCACACCGAGCGGTCAGGCGGCGCTCTGCGCCGCCTGCCGCAAACCCTCAGTCCATTGCGCCGGCCGGTACCGCGGCGGCAGCATCTTCAAGGACATCTTCGTCCTCGCGCGGCGAAAAGTCTACATCTTCGTACCGGTAGATGCCGGTACCCGCCGGAATCAGGTGACCGATGATGATGTTCTCCTTGAGCCCGATCAGGTCGTCCCGGGCACCGCGGATCGCCGCGTCCGTGAGCACCCGCGTCGTTTCCTGGAAAGACGCTGCACTGATGAAGCTCTGCGTCGTCAGCGACGCCTTAGTTATCCCGAGCAGCAGCGGCTCCGAGCGCGATGCGGACTTGCCCTTCGCCATCTTGCCGCGGTTCATATCGTCGAAGACCGCCCGGTCCACCGTTTCCCCCTCGAGGAATTCGGTGTCGCCCGGATCTACCACGCGCACCTTCTGCAACATCTGCCGCACGATCACGCCGATGTGTTTGTCGTTGATTTTCACCCCCTGCAGCCGGTACACCTCCTGTACCTCGTTGAGCAGATACTCCTGCACCGCGCGGGGGCCCTTGATCTTGAGCACGTCGTGCGGGTTCACCGGGCCTTCGCTCAACCGGTCGCCGGCCCGGACGAAGTCGCCCTCGTGCACCCGCAGGTGCTTGCCCACCGGGATGTCGTACGTCTTCTCGTTGCCGCTTTCGGGAATGACGATCACCTCACGCTTGCCGCGCTTGATGTCTCCAAACCGTACGGAGCCGTCTATTTCCGTGATCACCGCCGGGTCCTTCGGCTTGCGCGCCTCGAACAGTTCGGCGATGCGCGGCAAGCCACCCGTGATGTCGCGCGTCTTGTAGGCTTCGCGCGCGATTTTGGCTAGCGTGCTGCCGGGCTGGATCTCGTCCCCGTCGTGCACCGTCAGTTGTGCGCCGACTGGAATGATGAACTCGCGCAGCTTTTCTTTGGTTTCCGGGTCGCGGATCTCGATCATCGGGTGAAGCCGCTTGTTCCGGTCCTCGATGATCACCAACTGCCGCCGCCCGGTGGACTCGTCCAGCTCCTCTCGCACCGTCTCTTCATCGGCAATGTCGATGAAGTGGATGGTGCCGCCGAAGTCGGCAACGATCGGTTCCGAGTACGGGTCCCAACTGAAGAGCAGATCCCCAACGTTGATCTCGTCTTCATTCTCGGTGACGATCACCGCGCCGTAGGGCACCGACAGCCGCGACCGTATGCCGCCTTCCTGCGTACGCATGATGATTTCGCCTTCGCGGCTGGTCACGATCCGCTGGTCGTCCGGCGTAACCACGGTGGTGATGCGGTCGAACTCGGCCTTGCCCTTCACCTTGCTGCGCCGCTGCGTCTGCGCCGCGATCCGCGCGGCGGTACCGCCGATGTGGAAGGTCCGCAGCGTAAGCTGCGTGCCCGGCTCGCCGATCGATTGGGCCGCCAGAATGCCCACCGCCTCCCCAAGATCCACGGTGTCCATCGTTGCGAGATTGCGACCGTAGCACTGTCGGCACAGACCGCGCCGGCTCTCGCAAGTCAGCACCGAGCGCACTGTCACACTCTGGATGCCGGCGTCCTCGATGTTATCGGCGTCTACCTCGTCGATCAATTGGCCGGCCGCTACCAGCACCTCGCCGTCAATGGCATCTACGACATCGTCTAGAGCGACCATACCCACGATGCGGTCCTTGAGCGGCTCGACGATGTCCTCGCCCTCTTTCAACGCGCTGGCCTCCATGCCGAGGACGGTGCCGCAATCTTCCTCGCTGATAGTCACATCCTGCGCCACGTCTACGAGGCGGCGAGTGAGGTAGCCCGCGTCGGCCGTCTTCAGCGCTGTGTCCGCCAGTCCTTTCCGCGCGCCGTGGGTAGAGATGAAGTACTCGAGCACCGACAGCCCCTCACGGAAGTTGGACTTGATCGGGCTTTCGATGATCTCGCCGATACCGCCCGTCAGCTTCTTCTGCGGCTTGGCCATCAAACCCCGCATCCCGGCAAGCTGCCGCATCTGGTCGCGCGAACCGCGGGCGCCCGAGTTCATCATCATGAACACCGGGTTGAAGCCGCCCCTTGAGCGCGCCAGGCGGTCTACCATGGCGTCCGCAACGTCATTGTTGGCGTGCGTCCAGGTATCGATCACCTTGTTGTACCGC
>JBBSMO010000198.1:0-5180 GCA_038233155.1 Longimicrobiales bacterium | reverse complement strand
TCTCTCCAATGCAAAAGGGACAAAACAGGGAACAGGGACCAGGGACCAGTAACCTATCAGTGCGGCAACCCAGCCTGCGAAGGCGGGCTTCGTGTAGTTCCAGCCGCGACTTCAGTCGTTCGGCCGCTGCTGCCTGCTGCACTGCTCCGGCCTGCTCCCTCCCGTGGGCGCGGATCCGTTCCCGGACAATCCAAAATCTAAAATTCATCATCCAACATTGCTTGTCCTCTCCCGCTCTCCGGTTTGCACGCGCCAGAGGGCGGCGTAGGCGCCGCCGGCGAGCAGCAGCTCGTCATGGGTGCCCTGTTCGATAATCTCGCCCTCGTCCATCACATAGATGCGATCGGCGTTGCGCACGGTAGATAAGCGGTGTGCAATGACCAGAGTAGTGCGGTCTTTGGTGATTTGCTCGAGCGAACGCTGGATGGCGGCTTCGGTGTCGTTGTCCACCGCGCTCGTTGCCTCGTCCAGAATCAGAACCGGCGGGTTCTTGAGGATGGCGCGGGCGATGGCGACGCGTTGCCGCTGCCCGCCCGAGAGCTTCTGGCCGCGCTCGCCGACAGTGGTGTCGTAGCCCTGCGGCAGCGCGGTGACGAAGTCGTGCGCTTCCGCGAGTTTGGCTGCGGCAACGATGTGCTCGAGTGGTGCATCGAACGAGCCGTAGGCGATGTTCTCCCGCACCGTGCCGTGGAAGAGAAAGATATCTTGGCTCACCAGTCCGATTGCGCGGCGGATCGCGGCCAGGCGGATCTCGCGGAGCGGCACCCCGTCCAGCAGGATCTCGCCCGCATCCAGTTCGTAGAAGCGCAGCAGCAGCTTCACCAGTGTGCTCTTTCCGGAGCCTGTCGGGCCGACAATGCCAACGGTCTCGCCCGCCGCGACTCGCAACGAGAAATCGCTCAGAATCGGTCCCCGGCCTGCGTAGGAGAATGCGACGTTCTCGAAAACGACTTCTCCCCGCACCATTTCAGGCGGCAGCGCTCGCTCGCCGGGGTGCGCGACGACCGGCGTATCTAGCAGGTTCATCACCCGGTTCGTGGATGCCATCGCCCGCTGGTACAGGTCCAGCGTTTCGCCCAGGCGGGTGAGCGGCCAGAGCAGCCGCTGCGTGATGAAGACGAGGACGCTGTACGCCCCGACGGCCAGCGTGCCGGCCGCCGCCTGCAGGCCGCCCAGCAGCAATGTGGCAGTGAACCCGACCAGGATCACGATGCGGATCAGCGGCGTAAAGGCCGCGGAGAGGGTGATGGCGCGCCGGTTCGCCGCCTGGTATGCATCGCTATCTTCCCGAACCCGTTCGAGCTCGTACGCTTCCGAGGTGTACGCCTTGATCGTGGCGATGCCGCCGAGGTTGTTGGCGAGCCGCGAGTTCAGTACGCTGACACGCTCGCGGATCGCCGCGTAGCGGGGCGCGAGGCGGCGCTGGAACCAGAGCGACCCCCACACCACGAACGGCATGGGGATCATCGCCCAGATAGCAACGCTAGGTGCAAGGTAGACGAAGATCGCGCCTACAGCTCTGACGGTCGTAACCACCTGCAGCAGCTCGTTCGCACCTTTGTCCAGAAAGCGCTCGAGCTGGTTCACATCGTCATTTAGCACCGCGAGCAGATCGCCCGTGCTCCCGTCCTCGAAGAAGGCGAGATCCAGCTCCTGCAAATGACGGTACGCGTCCAGCCGCAGCGCGTGCTGCAGCGACTGGGCAAGATTGCGCCAGAGCCGGTCGTACGCGTACTCGAACGCCGATTCGAAGAGCCAGATCACAAAGGTCAGGACCGACAAGACGATCAACTGGTCGCGCACCGCGGGGAAGCCCCAGTCCGCAATCCACGAGTCCTGCTCGCGCACGACAACGTCCACCGCCATGCCGATCAACACTGGCGGGGCTAGGTCGAACAGCTTGTTCAGAACCGAACAGAGCGCAGCAAGCCGGATCCGCTGCCGGAATGGCCGCGCATAGCGGAGCAGCCGCCGCAGCGGCTTCGCCGGCGCGGAGCTACCGCCTCTGGCTTGCTTCTGGTTGATCATTGCTCTCCGCAGCCGCCAGAAACGTTCCTCGAATGCGGGGTTCAGATTGCGGGGGGCCAAAGCCTGTCATTCTGAGCTTGCGAAGGATCTCGGTCCGCCGGCAGCAGTTCTCCCCTTGCCCCCCCTGTGGGGGAAAGGGGCCGGGGGAAAGGGGGGCAGAGGCCGGCGCGGCAGGAGGGGTGGCTGAGCGGAGCCGAAGCCCCGGGGTATCGGCTTGCTTTGCCCGCCCTCCTTCGGTAGCGTTGGTCGTGCGGCATCACCTGTAACCACGGAGGTCCGGATGGCGACCAATCTACAGTGCCTCGATACGGGCACCACTCAGGACGAGCTCGCCGAGCTCCTCCCTGAGATTCTTCCGCAGCAGGGGTTCTGGTCCGAGGATGACTACCTCTGGCTCACGGACTCAACCAACCGCCTGATCGAGTTCACCGACGGCTACATCGAGGTGCTGCCTATGCCGACCGATCTGCACCAGACGGTTCTCTCGTTCCTGTTCAGGGCCTTCTTCGACTTTGTGCAGCCCATCGGGGGCAAGGTGCTCTTCGCTGCGCTGCGCATGCGCGTCCGGCCGGACATGTTCCGTGAACCCGATTTGTTATTGGTGCTCGATGCCAACGATGTCCGCCGTGAAAACCGCTTCTGGCATGGCGCGGACTTGGTGCTCGAAGTCGTCAGCCCCGACAAGCCCGAGCGGGACTGGGTGACCAAACGCGCAGATTATGCGGAGGCCGGCATTCCCGAGTACTGGATCGTGGACCCGCAGAAGCAGATCATCAGCGTTCTGCGGCTCGAAGGCGGTTCGTACATTGAACATGGCGCGTTCGGGCGCGGTGCGACCGCAACGTCCGCACTCCTCGAAGGGTTTGAAGTCGCGGTAGACGCAGTGTTCGATGCCGCGTAACAGGCCGCAGCACCAGTCCGCGAAGGCGGACTTCGTGTTTTTCAGCCGCGACTTCAGTCGTTGGGCTGCGGCTGCACCGGCATCTCGATCATTTCGCCCCACAGATGCTCGCCGAACCACTGCCAGTTGTGCCACATTGCCGCCAACCGTTCTTTGGGCTTGGTGATACCGTGGCCGAAGCCGTTGTAAACGATCAGCTTGGCTGGAACGCTGTGATCGCGAAGGCCCTGCAACAGCTCGTAGGCATTGGCGATAGGAACGCGGCGGTCGAACTCGCCGTGCTGGATCAGTGTGGGGGTCGCTGCCTGTGCGATGTAGGTGATGGGTGATGTTTTGGCGTAGATCTCCGGGTCCTGCCACGGAGTCGCCTCAAGATATTGGCGGGTGAAAGGGTGGATGTCGGTGTTGACGTAGTACGTCATCCAGTTCGAGATGCCGGCTCCTACGCTGATCGCGCGGAAGCGGTTGCTGGTGGTCGTCAGAAAGGCGGAGATGTAGCCGCCCTGGCTCCACCCCATCGCGCCCATGCGGGTGGTATCGACAATTCCTTGGGCGACGAGATGATCCACGCCGGAGAGCACGTCCCACGCATCGCCTACGCCGAGGTTGCGCACGTTCAGCGAGCGGAAGGCCTCTCCGTAGCCCGCCGAGCCGCGGTAGTTGGGACGCAGCACCAGTGCACCCTTCGCCAGCCATTCAACGACGGGATACACATATCCCGGCACGGGCGCGGGGTAATCGATTCCGGTCGGGCCGCCATGAATCACCACGAACAGCGGGTACTTACGGGCCGGGTCGAAGTCCGCCGGCTTGTGGAGCACGCCTTCGATGGTCGCCCCGTCGGTGCTCTGCCACTGTACCAGTTCGGCCGTGCCGACGGGCCAGCCGCGGATCTGCTCCGTCATCCGCGTGAGCGCCACCGGCCGCAGCCGGTTTACGGGGCTGCGATAGATCTCGGCGAGAGTGGCGGGGGTCTGACCGGTGAACGCGGCGGACCGCCCGTCCGCGGAGAAGGTGGCCCCGCTGATGATTTCGGGGCCGCCCGGAACTATCTGCACCGCGCCCGACGCTGGATCGATCCTTACCAGCCGCCGCGCCGCCGCCCCCTGCCAGGCGATCCCAAACAGCCCCGCCGGCGTCCACTCGAGGCCGCCGATCTCCTCGTCGAAGCCGGCGGCAAGGCGCATGGCCTCGCCGCCGCCGGCCGCTATCCGTAGCAGTTGACCGTTGCGGTAGAAATTCGAGATGGTGTCGCCGCCAGCCGACTGGAAGACGATCGATTTCCCATCGGGAGACCAGACCACACCCCCGTCATAGCCTGGCCCGCGAACGAGCGGGCGAATCGCGCCGGCCCCAATCTCCATCACCGAGATGTCGGAGGTAGCCGACGAGTTGATCAGCGGGTCGCGCCGGTGGCTGAAGGCGATCTCCCGGCCATCGGGCGACCAGGCGAAGTCGTTGACCGTCATCGAATCGCCCGCAGTCAGGCGAACCGGCTCCGGCAGCGGCTTGCAAGTCCCCGACGGCGGTGGTGCGGTCGAGTCAGAGTTCGGGAGAATGCGGCCGGCGCTGTCCACCGGCGCTGCCTCCGGCGGGGGAAGCGGGCAGGGCGCCTCCTCTGCTGCGGCAGACGCGGCTGGCGCGGCATCTACCAACCAAAGGTGCGACATCCGGTACCCGGCATCGTCGATTTCAAAGGAACCGAAGCGCTTCTCGAGCGCCTTGCTGTGCGCCGGCTTCGGCTCTTCCGCGGTGAAGGCGATGCGGCGGCCGTCCGGCGCCCAGGCAAAACTTCCGATCCCCGGCTCATGATTCGTGAGCGCTGTGGCCTCGCCCCCCGCCGCCCGGATCATGAAGATCTGCTGCTTGTCGCCCCGGTCCGCGAGAAAAGCGACCCAGCGGCCGTCGGGTGACCAGCGCGCGCCGGAGCTGCCGCCGCCGGCGGTGCGGGTGAGCTGGAAGGGCTCTTCACCGTCGCGCGCGAGCCAGATCTCGGTGTCGAAGCGGTTCGCCTCCCAGTCGGTGGAGCGAACCTCGAAGGCGACGCTGCCCCCGTCCGGCGAGATGGCTGCGTCGCCAGCGTTGCGCAGCGAGATCACCTCCTCGAACGAGGGGCCGGGGATGCCGGCTTGCGCCGCTACCGGCGCCGGACTTGGCAAGGTGGCTGCCGCACAAGCCAGCAGCCCCGCTACCAGCATTCGGGCGCGGATCACCGGCTCTCCTCGCTCTCCCACCATTTTTCCTCGTCGCC
>JBBSMO010000197.1:0-5185 GCA_038233155.1 Longimicrobiales bacterium | reverse complement strand
TTCGGCCTTGTAGACCACGAATCGCACAAGCTCTCGCTGATCCGCGCACTGCTCGATACCCACCCGGATCTGCCCTTTGTTCTGATCGGAGACAGCGGCCAGCAGGACCCCGAGATTTATCGTGAGGTTGTGCGCGAATACCCTGGCCGAATCACCGCCATATACATCCGGGACGTTTCGACCAGCCAGCGTGACACCGAGGTGCGCGCCATCGCCAATGAGGTTCGGGAGCTGGGGAGTTGGATGGTGCCGGCCGCCGATACCGCTGAAGCCGCGCGAGATGCGGCCGGGCGCGGGCTGATCACCTTCGAAACGCTTCGGGAGATGGTGGAGGAGGAGATCCAGGAGCCGACCCCGCCCGCCGCGGAAAGCTAGGCCCGGCGACTAAACGCCTGTGCGTGCCAGGAGTCTCGCAGCGGCAGCTCCCAGCGGCCGCCCGAGAGGTCGCCAACCGTCGCGATCGTGTGGTCGAAAACGGTCGTATCTGCGCCTGCCCCGCCGTCGCGCACTAGCTGGCGGAACTCCGACCGGCTGAGCGCCTCGATTTCCCCAGCGGAATTGCGGAACCAAACTAGCGACTGATCGGTCAGTGTTGTGCCGGTCTCGCGCTCCGTTTCCGCCAGCGCATGAAAGAGCGAATCGATCGAGCAGCCGGACACCCCGCTCGCCGCCTCATCTGCCGCGACAACGAGAAACCGGTCGTACTTAACCTCTCGCGCGCCGGTCACCGGGCGGCCGTGAGCCGCCCACCCGGCGAGAAACTGGTCGGTGCGCTGCAGCACGCGCTCCTGAGCCGGACCAGAGAGCGGCTCCCTCGCGGCAAAGATCCAGACGCGCGCCGCGGACGGCATGCTTGAAAACGATGTAGCGGGCATGAACCGAAATTGCTGATGGGTCAATATACGAGCCTCGCAATGTACAACCCGAAGCAAGCACTGGCGACGGGTGCGCGCTCCGCGCGAGTGCGAAGTGCCCCTCACCCTGCGGCCCTCACCCGCCTCGCTTAGGCTCGGCACCCTCTCCCAATTCTGGGAGAGGGTTGGAGATCCGTTCGCGAGCCACAGCGCGCGGTTGCGGAGTTGCGGGGCGAAGCGGGGGCGGCGGAATGCAACGTTCCGGCGAACGCCGTCATCACAGGTGCGATCTTAGCTGCCGCTTGAAACCTCCGCCGGTCCCCCGCCACCGGGCCCCTCGGGCGATACAAACGTGACCGGAAACTGAATCCATACGGGCACGCGCTCGTCGCGGTTCATCGCGGGCGAGAATTTCAGGACGCGAACGGACGCCAGTGCCGCCTCATCTAGCATCGGGTGTTCTGAGGGCCCGACGACTTGGGTGTTGGCCACGGTGCCCGATTCGTCGATGAAGACCCACAACCGAACCGTGCCGCCAATGCCGGCATCTCGCAACGGGACAGGGTAATTCTGCTCGAGGGCTGTGACGAACTCGGAGCGGTTTCTAATCTCCGGCTGCACCTCGTACGGCGTGAATGTCGGCTTGGCACCGACATCGCCCGCAGGAGACGCCTCGGGTCCAGCTCCGTCACGCCCGGCGCTCGGCGTCCACGGCTGCGGTGTGGGTGGTTCCGTCAGTTCGCACGCACCTGCTACGAGAAGCCCCGCAAGGGCGGCAAACCCCAGCAGCCGCAAGGGCGAAACTGTCTTGTTCTTGGCGGTCATGATTCGAATCCTCCGTTCGAGAAAGAAAAGCGGCTCGGAAAGGGCCGCGGCGGCAGTGATCCGGCGGGTGCCGTGCCGGCTGACGTCCAGCAGCAGCGCCGCGTAGGAGCGTACATCGGGGAAACCGTCGAGCACCCGGGCATCGCAATCAACTTCGACGGCGAGCCGCAGGCGGCGGAGCTGCCACCAGAGCGGCAGGTTCCAAAGGAAGAGGGTCGCCAGAACGAGCCCGCCCAGCAGGAGGAGCGGGTCGCGTGCCCGCCGGTGTTCCGTCTCGTGCGCGAGCATCAACCGGCGCGCCTCCGCGGGGATCGCAAGCGCCCAGCGCGGCAGCACGATCATGCTGCGCAGCACGCCGACTACCGCGGGTCCGACATCTTCCGAGACCAGCACTTGGACGCCATCTATCTCATCGGGCGGCCACCGCCGCATCCGCGCCCGCAACGAAATGGCGGATGCAGCCAGCCAGAGCAGACCCGCCGCACCCGCCGCAACCATCGCCCATGCCAGCGGCAGATCGAGCCGGCGGACCCATGATGGAGCAGCGGCGGGCACTGCGGAAAAAGCGCCCTCTGCCGCTGGCAGCGCCACCGCCGTCGCATCGACAGTTACGCCCTCCGGCTCTGGAGATGGCGCTAGCAGTGCTGCAGAGGGGATCGCGACACTGAGCACCATAGCACCTGCCCAGACCCAGCGGGCGGGCCAGCGGCGCGTGCGCAACGCCTGCTCGAACGCGAGCGCCGCGCCGCCTGCCAACACCGCGACAGCGGCGGCATACAGCAACCAAAGCGCGATCATGGCTCGCTCTCGCCCAAGCGCTCGTCCAGGAGACGCCGCAGCTTGCGCAGCTCGTCATCCGACAGGCGGCGGTCAGAGACCAAATGGGTGAGCAACAGCTCCGGCGACCCCTGGAAAAGCTTCCTCGTCAGCCGCCGCACCGCGCTGGCTCCGGCTGCTTCGCGACCGACGAGCGGATAGTACCGGTACGCCTTGCCTTCCTCTTCGTGGGACACATAGCCCTTCTCTTCGAGCACACGCAGCACGGTGAGCACCGTGGTATACGCCAGTTGATCCGCAAGGCTTTCGCGTGCCTCCGCCACCGTGGCAGACCCCCGGTCCCACAGCACTGCCATGATGTCGGCTTCCCGGTCTGTGAAAACGATCCCCATGCGGCCTCCCACCCAAAGCTGATCGAAGCGTTACCTACTAAACTGACCGTAGATGATAACATGCCGCCAGCAGCTTGTCAACTATGTTTGTAGTACGCTGCGGGTGTGCAGGCGGTGCGGAGGTTCCAAACCGGCCTCCCGGTGCGGCGGGATTCCCGCAAAGACGCTTCGGCGGCGTCTGTACGAACAGGACCGCCGCAGCTCTTAAAAGGGGCTGGTCCGGCTTGAGCCGCCGGTTCCGCGGCGGGGGCGTCGCTGCGTTGGGCCTATGCGGAAAGGGTGGCGGGCGGGCTTCCGGCGGCGGCGGCTGAAGCCTTCCGAACCGCAACGCGGGCACCAACGGCGCTGCAGGCCGCCGAGGGTCACCCGAGCCGCAAATTGCCCGGCGCGGCCCATCTGCAGAAGCAGCGTTTCGCCGTCACACGAATTGCAGCGACGGTCCGCGGGAAGGAGGAGGTAAATGGTAAGCGCCGCGAGAACGAGCTTGGAGCCGAAGACTACGAAGCCGAAAAGGACCCAATACAGCACGCGCGCACCATCGGTGAAGAGCCAGAGAAGATACCGAAAGATACTCGGTCGCGCGTCTGGCGGGCAACCCGCGCGGCACTGCTTCGCTCCGCTTTCGTGCCGACTCTGCTCTTCCGCCCCCGGGATCCGGTCCGGTACTGGAACAAACGTTCGAGCGGCGGGTGCAACAAAGTGCACCGTATCCGCCGGCTGCTGCCGGAGCGGCCCCTTTTTGGACGGGAGAAGATCCGATGGACGACCGGCTGCGGCTGAACGAGGATCGTGCCGATAATCAATGGCAAGAGCTGACCGGGATGAACCTCGAGTGTGGGAGATTGCCAGCCCGCCACATCCACGGCTACTATTCAGTTTCCGCTCGCCCGCCTGCCGGCGGTTTTCCGCCGATGTCGCACCTTTCCCGCCACCTGTAGGATGATGTTCTTCCCGCTGCTGCTGAGCGCGGCCACCTCGCTGGCCGCAGATCCTGCGCCGCCAGTGTACCTGGTGCCCCGCGTCCGCGCGCTGCCGGTTGCGGCCATGGCGCCGACCGCCGCCACTCCGCCCGCCCCGCCGGTGCGCCCGCTGATCCTGCCCGCCTACGACGATGCGTCGCATGCGCTGACCCCCGCGTACGAGGCAGGGATGAGTCTCGACATGTTGATCCACGCCGAGAACCGGGTGCTCGAAGCGATCCAGCAGGGCGGCTTTCCCGGAGGGGCTCTGGCGATCGGCCGCGGGGACCGCACCGTGGTCGAACGGGGCATCGGCCGCACCACATGGAGCGCGGCAGCGAGCGCGGTAGATCCGGACGCCACGATCTACGATCTCGCATCGCTGACCAAGGTCGTGGGCACAACGACCGCGGTGATGCTCCTGGTGCAGGACGGGAAGATGAAGCTGGATGCCCCAGTCTGGCGTTACCTTCCGGAATGGCACCAAGGCAGCAAGTCGCTGGTTACGATTCGCGATCTGCTCACCCACACTTCGGGGCTGCCCGCATGGAGGGACATCTGGGGCCGGACGCCCGCGGAGGCACTCGCGCGCGCCATCGCCACGCCACTCGAGCGAGCGCCGGGTGCGAAGGCGGAATATTCGGACATCGGCTTCGTAATCCTCTGGGCAGCAGCCCAAAGCGCCACGGCCGAGCCGCTGCCGGACCTGCTGCAGCGCCGTGTCTTCCAGCCGCTCGGGATGCACCGCACCACCTTTCTTCCCGGCGAAGGCTGCGCGAGTTGCGTACCCACCCACCAGCGGAGTGACGGCAGCCTGATCCAGGGGCGGGTACACGACCCTATCGCCTACCGGTTGGGTGGCATCGCCGGCAACGCAGGCCTCTTTTCGACTGCGCACGACCTTGCGCGCTTCGCCGCCATGCTGGCGGGTGGCGGCACCCTCGACGGCACCCGCATCTTCTGGCCGTGGACGGTGCGCGACTTTACGAAGCGGCAGCCCGGGGCCGATACCCGTGCGCTCGGCTGGGACACCCCCCGCACCGATGGCGGAGGCGCGGGCGGGCTGCGCATCTCGCCACAGGCTTTCGGTCACACCGGCTTCACCGGCACCTCCATCTGGATCGACCCGGAGCGTGGCACCTGGTCCGTGCTCCTCACCAACCGCACCTTCAATCCGAAATCACGGAACCGCATGCAGGCGGTGCGGCGGTCGGTCAATGATTGGGTCGCGCTCGCCAGCGACTCCGGCCCGATCCCCTCGGCAACCGCACACCTGTTGGGAATCCCCGCGCAGCAACAGTAGCCGGCGCCCGCCCCGCGCGCGGCGCGGGGGGCCGTTGGGAGAATATGCCCGTGGGTGGGGGGGGGCGCGGGCCCG
>JBBSMO010000196.1:0-5195 GCA_038233155.1 Longimicrobiales bacterium | reverse complement strand
TTCCTTCTCCAATCCGCCAGCACCGCAGCCATTCCCCGCCAGCGCCCCCGGCTCCCCGTCCTTCCGGAAACCCGGTCCGCTGCCGGCGCGCCGCCTGTTCTGCTGGCAAGCCTTGAAGGATAACCGGCGAGCGGATGTTCGTCAACCCTTTCGCCGGTTTCCGCCCCGGCGTTGCCGCCAAGGGGACGAACAATGTAGGCGCGTGCGCCTTCCCCGTCAACCCCCCGGTTCAACATCCGTTGGACGGGCAGCAATCCGTGCGGGGTGCCCGCGTCGTAACCCCGGCAGGAACGCAACTGGCATGGCACCTTCGGCTGGCAAGCGGCAGCGGGACAGCATCGTTGCCCCGCTGGCTACATTCCATGGGGCCATACCCCCAGTATTTCCCCAGTCTTCGCTCAGTCATGGCATCAGGTGCGGTCCAGAGTTTGGTCGAAGGCTTCAGCGTTTCTCTCGTTCGACGCGTCGAGTGGGGCGAGATGGATGTGTTTGGCCACGTCAACAACACGATGTTCTTTGGCTACTTTGAAAGTGCGCGCATCGAGTACCTGATGCGCATCGGCTTCGACGGTACCAGCGGGGGAAGCGGCGCCGGTCCCATTCTCGCATCTACGAACTGCCGCTTTCGGTTTCCCCTGCGGTTTCCTGACGAGGTGACCGTCGCCGCGCGCACCGCCGAGTTACGGCCGGACCGGTTCATCATGGAGTATCGCGTGGTGAGTCACCGGCATGATAAGCTGGCGGCGGAAGGCGGCGGGGTTGTGGTTGCGTACGATTACGCCCGCGGGGCGAAGACTGTGGTTCCCGAGGCGGTCCGTGCAGCGATCATCGGCCTCGATGGTGCCGCTGTGGTGGCCGGCGGTGCCATCTGACGCGGGCCGGCCGGGGGCGTTGTGAGAACCGGCTGGTGGCAGTAGCTTGATACGGAAGTGTTTGGAATCCAGCCGAACCCGATGTGCGCGGGTTGGGGCCCCGGTTCCGGCCGGGGGGTTGGCTCGTGCAGATTCGATCCTTTTTTACACCGAATAGGAGGCACTTATGGGTTTGGGACTTGGCCCCTTCGAGATGATCCTCATCTTCGCGGTTCTGCTGCTCCTGTTCGGGGCAAAGCGGCTGCCGGAACTCGCGAGCGGGATGGGGAAGGGCATCCGTGACTTCAAGCGGTCGCTGAGCGGATTGGATGAGGAATCTATCAATGCCAGCTCGACCGCACCTCCGCCGGCTGTGCATGCCTCGCCGCAACACCCGGCCGTGGAGGCAGAAACCAAGCCGCCGGCCTGAGCCGCCGGGGGAGCGGCAGACGCAGGCGGCGCTGAACAAAACCAGGCCCGCAATGGCATTTTGCCGTTGCGGGCCTGTTGTATTGCTCCCTGTGTCGCTCAGGGCCCGGCGGCTGCTCCGGCGGGCGGAACGACTTTGACCGCGCGACCGCCGGTCCGCGAACGGTCAACCTGCCCCCCGAGACCCTCGGGCACAGTCACTACCTGAGGATCTCCGTCCGAAACGTAGCGCCTGCCGGGGTTCTTTTCGTACGCGGCGAATTGCCGTTCCAGCGCATTGGGCGCCACGATGAAGCGGTTGATAGACCGGGGATCGAACTCCGTGCTGTACGGAGACGGGTTTGGCCCGCCGGACACTTCCATAATCGCCTGGTTCTCGTAGCTTCTTCCATCCCTGTAGGAACCCTTCCAAGCGAGTTGCCGGTTCTTCGGCCACATTCCGAGCGGCAGCGCAAAGGTGACTACCTCGTAACTTTCCGGAAGGTACGCGCGGAGGGAATCGATGGCACTGCCGATCTGATCCTGAACGAACGCATCGTCGTAGCGGTCCAGCCGCGCGTGCCACATCGTATGGTTGCAGATCTCATGGCCCCTCTCTAGAAGAAAGCTGACCTTCTTCTGAATGTTCGCTTCGCGCTCGGCGCGCGGCACCTCCTTGCTCTTCTTTTCACCCCAAAAATTGGACGGAAACTCGGCTCCCGGCAGCACGCACCACGGTGCCCCGCCTCCCCAGGCCGGGTTCTGCTCGCGGAAGGCCTCCCACATTCCCACCATCGAATTGGGGTCTAGCGAACCGTCTTCGAGAAAGTAGAACTGTCCCTTGGACGAGTCGTCGAATGTGAACACCACGGGTGTCGTACCCGCGGGCAGATCGAGATCGCCATCCAACACTTGGCGCATGGTCACGGGGCGGAACCCGCGCGCGTAGAGCTTCTGCAGATCTTCCGCGAAGTGATCGCGCGACCTGTACCATTCTCCCTCGTCGTCGCCCAAGCGATGGTACTCGAGCACCAGAATTTCACCCAACTCGTTCGGCGGCACACCCGCTGTGGGGCCGGTATCGCGGTCAGGCTGGCGTACCGTATCTGCCGCGGTGGAAGCATTGCCTCCGGCCGGCTCTTCGGCAGCAATGCTCTGCTGGGGCTCTGCTGCGGCGCTTTCCGGCTGGTCGGCTGTGCACCCCATCAGAATGGCGGCCGCGAGCGCCGCGGCTAGGATGTTGGCCGCGCGGGGCCTTGCGGTCGGCATGTTCTGTTTCGGTTGATGGCAAAGCGGGCGGGCGCAGGGTGCAACCCGCCGTAAAAGCAACGGCTATTCAATCTTGCTGCGCCGCCGGCACTGCCCCTTCCTCTGCCGGGTCGCGTATGGCCTCGGCGGGGTATTCTTCGCTGATGCGGCGCGGCAGATCGGTCTCCGCGATTTGCGCAAGAGTGCGCTGGTAGATCGACCGCGCGCGAGCGGCAGGAATCTCGAGACGGTCCAGGAACAAAGATACCGCACGGGGCGGCGGCGCCTCCTTCTCGAGGATCTCGCAAAAGTGAATCGCCTGCCGCATATGGGTACGGATCAGAGCTTCTTCCGCACGCGCTGCAGCCAATTCGAGCCAGAGGTCCTCCTCCGCATTTCTGCGAATTTGGCGTCTCACGAAGCGCACGGCACCAAGCGGGGTCGCATAGCGCCAGTTGAGCCCCATTCCGGGCCGCGGCCGGTCCCGGGCAAGATCACCCGCTTCTTCAGACTCGCTAAGGAGAGCAAGGGAGCGCGTACGAACGATCTCAGCCTCATCTCCGGTCAACCCCATGATGTCGACGTAGCGGTCTATCGCCTCGTCAAAGGGCATACGCGGCGCGAGCAGTCCGACCAGCTCGAGCGCCTGTGCCGCATGCGTAGCCGAGCGTGCCTCCCAGGCCGAAGCCTCTGCGAGTTCCAGTCTGCGGCGCAGATCCGGCGGCAGTCTCTGAAGCCAGATGGGTGAATGCGGGGGCATAGTACGTTGCGTAAGTGTGAAGGGCGTGAATATGGACCGCGGGCGGGGACACCCCGGCAGAAGCAGAGGCGGTGTTGGCGTACCCCGCCCCCGGTACGTAAGTTGTCATGAAAAGTTGCTTGCGCGCCAAAAGATGCGGGATTGCTCCGCCGGGGGCAACACCAGACACCATTTTGCCGCGCCTTACCTTCGGCACATGACAATGGCGCTTTCAAGAAGCTCCTCCTGGAAGGAGCACAGGCTTGCAAACCGCTTGGCGTGCGGCGGTGTTGAATATTCCGTAGATCTGGTCGCGCGCAAGGCCACGGGCGTCGATGGTTGGAAAGCGACTTTGGTCTACCTTCCGCGGACAGGCGGAGATTCGGTGAGTGTCGAACTTCCGAATGCGGCCTCGACGGCGGAGGTACGCCGGCTCTTGCGAGAGTACGAAGGAGCAGACGATCGGCTATGCGAACTATTTCAGCGGGAACAACGGGGAGATGCAGAACCCGCTGCGTGACCGGGTAGCCGCCCGCGGTGCCCGGTTCAGCGAGCAGGAAGGGTTCTGGCGAGTCGAAGATTTTGGCGACGCGAAGGCCGAGTACCAGGCACTACGCACCGAAACGGGGGTGGTGCCGCGAACCGACATCGCTCCAATCCGGCTGTGGGGACGAGACCCCGTCCGCATGGTCCAGGGGCTGATCACCAACGATCTCGCCAACGCTCCGGCGGGACAGTCCGTATATGCGGCCATGCTGACTCCGAAGGGCCGCATCATCAGTGACCTGCGGGCTCTGCGCCTCCCGGCCGCGGATTCGCCGGAGGTGTTTCTGCTCGTGCCCCGGCAAGCTCTGGAAGCCGTGAGCAACCACCTGCGCAAGTTCGTTCCTCCATTGTTCGCGCGCTGGGAAGACGCCAGCGCCGCCACAGGGGTGATAGGTGTGTACGGCCCCGGCGCTGCCGAAGTACTCGCTGCGGTGCTCGGGTCCGCCTTGCCGGAAGCGCAGGACGGTGCCTTTGCGACCGCGCACTTCCAGGGGTCGGCTATTTCGGTGATTCGCTCGGATGACGCTGGCGGCGAAGCCGGCTTCGATGTCGTGGCTTCTGCGGGTGCACTGCCGCCTCTCTGGGATCTTCTGGTTGCGCCGGAGCGAACGCGGCCGGTTGGTCTCGCCGCGCTCGAAGTTTGGCGCATCGAGGGGGGGCGGCCGCGCGCCGGCAGCGAGATCACGGAAGAGATGATCGCAACCGAGGCGTTTGAATCGACGGGGCTGGTGCCGCGGGCGATCTCCTTTTCCAAAGGGTGCTATACCGGTCAGGAGGTGATCATCCGCATCGCGCACCGCGGGCACGTCAACCGGCTGCTGCGCGGGTTGCGGCTCGGCGATCAGGACCCGCCGGCAAGTGGCACCCGCATCTTCCATCCGGAAACAGGCAAGGACATCGGGTGGGTAACAAGTACGACGCGCTCGCCGCTCGCCGGTGAAACGATCGCTCTGGCCTTCGTCCGCCGGGGCGTTGATCCAGGCGCGGAAGTCCGGTTGGCTGCTGCCGACGGGGCCTCAGCCCGGGTAAGTGGTCTGCCATTCACGGCGCAGGCCGGGTGAAGGCGAAGAATTCCGCCGCGCTCAAGGAATGGGCGGCGCTCGAGCATTCACTCGCTTCCCGCTCCGCCCCTTCCGCTTGCCGGCGCCCTCCATGGTACCGGTGACCTCGGCTACGAAGGGCGCGTTTTCGGGCGCCAATCTCTTCAACGGCCCGGTGCGGTCCATACGTTGTTGCCACGCTCGACAGCTGGGAAGATGTGGGCGGGATCCAACTCGACGCGCACCACCCGGCCAGTGACGGGCAGAATCGCGGTTGCCGTGGTATGGTGCAGCCATTCCCCAACCGGAATGGTGGCGGTAGCCGTGGTGCCATCGGCGGAGGTCACGACCAGCCGGCTCGGA
>JBBSMO010000195.1:0-5234 GCA_038233155.1 Longimicrobiales bacterium | reverse complement strand
CGGTCGGCCCGAGCGTTTCCGGGTCGGCGAGCGTCAGATCCGGCGAGATCTTCTCCCAAGATTGGCCGTCGTCGCGGGTGCGCCAAACGTGCTGCGACGCGGTGTACATGGTCTGCGCGTCTAGCGGGGAGAAGATGATTGGAAAGGTCCACTGCCAGCGCTCGGGCAGTGCGCTGGCCGGCTCGCCCGAGAAGAAACGCGGGTAAACCTGGATGTCGCGGATCTGGCCTGTCGCCCGGTTGTACCGCGTGAGCAGCGCGCCCTGGCTGCCGGCGTAGAACACATCCGGGTCTGTGGGGCTCTGGGTGATGTAGCCGCTCTCGCCCCCGCCTACCGCGTAGTACCAGCCATGGCCGGGGCCGCGCGCCTGCATGTGGTCCCACCCCTCGCTCGGCACGCAAACCGTGCTGTTGTCCTGCTGCGCGCCGCAGACATGATAAGGGAAGTCACTGGTCGTGGTGACGTGGTAGAGCTGTGTGGTCGGGTAGTCCTGTTCCGTCCAGGTGCGGCCGCCGTTGATACTGACGTTGCCCCCGCCATCGTTGGCGTTGGCTAGGCGCGCCGGGTCGTCCGGCGCGATCCAGAGGTCGTGCTGGTCGCCGTGGGGCGGCTGGTTCTCGAGCTCGTCGAAGGTGACGCCCGCATCCGTAGACTTGAAGAGGCGGGTGTTGAGGCCGTAGACGACGTCCGCGTCCTTGGTATCCGCGTAGATGCGCGAGTAGTAGAAGTTGCGCTGCCGCAGCTTGCGCTCGTCGTTGGTCCGGCTCCAGCTAGCGCCGCCGTCGTCCGAGCGGAAGACGCCGCCCTCGTTAGCCTCGATGATCGCGAAGACCCGCTGCGGGTTCACCGGCGAGACCGCCACCCCGATCTTGCCGATGGGCCCTTCCGGCATCCCGGGGTTCTGCGTTAGCTCCGTCCAGCTGTCGCCCCCGTCCGTAGACTTGTACAGGCCCGAGAATGGCCCGCCGCCCCACATCTTCCAGGCTTTTCGGTAGACCTGCCACAGAGAGGCGTACAGGACGTCCGGGTTGGATTGGTCGATGACCAGATCAGCCGCGCCCGCTTTCGGGCTCTTGTACAGCACCTTCTCCCACGTCGCGCCGCCATTCGTCGAGCGGAAGACGCCGCGCTGCTCGTTGTCCCCGTACGGGTGGCCGAGCGCCGCTACGTAGACGATGTCCGGGTTGGTCGGGTGCACCCGTATGCGCGAGATCGCCTGCGTTTCTTCGAGCCCCATGTGCTGCCAAGTCTTCCCGCCGTCCGTCGTCTTGTATACGCCGTCGCCCTGGGTGATGCTGCCGCGCAGCTGCGTCTCCCCCCCGCCGATGTAGACGATGTCCGGGTTGGATTCGGCTACCGCCACCGCGCCGATCGATGAGCTCGTGATCTGCCCGTCCGTCACCGGCTTCCACGTCGTCCCGCCGTCCGTGGTCTTCCACAACCCGCCGCCTGTCGCGCCGAAGTAGTATTCGAACGGCCTGCTCTGACTGCCGGAGATTCCCAAGGACCGGCCCCCGCGGTTCGGGCCGATGTTGCGCCACTCGAGCGCCCCGAGCTGGGCGGTATCGAGCTGCAGGCTTCCGGGCGCTGCAGCCGGTGATTGGGCAGCAGCGGCGCCAGAGATACCCGCTGCGGCAAGCAGCGTGAGCGCAAAGGCGAGGGGGATGGGGCGCATGGATCAACTCCTACAGCATAGGAAAGGGAACGCGCGGCGGCGGAAGAGCCGGCGCAGCGAGCAAGCTTCTTGACAAACGGGTCACGACAGAATATTTACCATTCATACTTTATATGCAACGCCCCGGCCCCACAAGGCGGCCTTGCCCCGGCGAGCGCCGGGGCTTAGGATACAAGGGTGGTGAGCACGGCTCACCCCCTTTTCCAATTCAACTCGTGTTCCCTGGCACCAGCTTCCGGCTGGTGCCTGCCGTCCGGTCGTACGGCATCCGTACGGCCTTTCCATCCCCTCGAGGAGGTGCTCCGTGGATCCTGCAATTCGTTCGAACGGACATTCGTCTGCCGCCCGGCAACGATTGTCTCCCAAAAACTGGCTCGCCGCCCTGTTGTTATTCGGGTTGGTAGCCCTCGCCCCGTCTGCCTGGGCACAGACCGGCACCATCCGCGGCACGGTGATCGCCGAAGGCACGGGCCAGCCGCTCGCGGGCGTGCAGATTTTCGTAGAAGACACGCAGCAGGGGACGCTGACGAATGCGTCCGGCGCCTTCCTGATCCCCAGCGTGGCCGCGGGCCCGCACCAGGTACGTGCGCAGTTGATCGGGTACCGCACGAGCACGCGCTCCGCCACTGTGGTCGCGGACCAGGCGGCGAGCGTTACCTTCCAGCTCGGCCAGTCCGCCATCGCGCTCGATGAGGTTGTGGTCACCGGTGCGGGACAGGCGACGCAGGTCAGAAAGCTCGGCAACACGGTGGCAACTATCCGGACCGAGACCCTCGAGTCGGCGCCGGTGGCGAACGTGTCCGAGGTGCTGCAGGGCAGAGAGCCAGGCGTGCAGGCGCTGCCGACGGGCGGCCTAGCGGGAGAGGGCACCAAGATCCGCATCCGCGGCGGCGCGAGCCTCTCGCAGAGCCAGGAGCCGATCATCTACGTGGACGGCGTCCGCATAGACAATGGCGGCGGCATGGGCGGCCTTGACCAGGGCGGCGGCAGCCCCTCGAGGCTGGACGACATCAACCCGGCCGCCATCGAGCGCATCGAGATTCTCAAGGGCGCGGCGGCGGCGACGCTGTACGGCACGGAAGCGGCGAATGGCGTAATTCAGATCTTCACCAAGGCGGGCAGCGCCGGTACCCCGCGCTGGACCTTCCGCGCCGAGCAGGGGGTCGCGAACTACCCGGTGGACCGCTACAAGCAACACGCCGGTTTCGCACGGACGCCGGCGCAGGCGAGCGAGCTGAGCGCCTTTTGGGGCCAGAACATCACCCCTTACGACGTGTTCGAGGTCGACCTGTTCCCCTCGATCTTCGAGACCGGGGACTTTTCAGACCTGTCGCTTTCGGTGAATGGCGGGAATGACCAGGTGACGTACTTCGTCTCCGGCCGGTATCTCGGCGAAAATGGCCCGTTCCGCAACGATGGGTTCGGTGCCGCGCAGGGCGGGCTGGATCTGGTGGACGACCAGAACATCAAACGGCAGGCGAACGCCAACATCGCGTTCAACCCGTGGGACAACGTTCGGGTGCGGGCGAACTCGATGTACATCGACGGCTACCTGCAGGTGCCCGACAACAACAACAACATCTACGGCACCATCTCGACTCTGGTGAACAGCAAGCCCGAGCGGGCCAACGAACGCAACCCCTCGGGAGCAGTGCCGACGTTTGGGTCCCTGCGCGAAATGATGTACCGCACCACGACGCAGAACACGCAGCGGTTTGCCGGCAGCGTCGAGACGCAGTACACGGCGATGACGGACCTGAACTTCTCGCTGACCTTCGGCGTGGACATGATCAACGAGCAGAACGTCCGATTCGTGCCTTTCGGCTGGAATGTGGACGGGCTCAGCGGCTCTACGCCGGATGGTACCCGCACCGTGCGGGACGTAAACCAGCGCCAGTTTACGGTAGATTCTAAAGCGAGTTGGAACACGGATGTTGGCACCATGTGGAACTCGGCCTTCGTAGTCGGCGCGCAGGCCTTTGTCGCCGAGACGGAGCGTACCGGCGGTACCGGAGCGCAGTTCCCCGGCCCCGGTCTCGAAGTCGTCGAGGCAGGTGCATCGCAAACTGTGTTCGAGGCGCGGGTCAACTCCGTTACCGGCGGCGTTTTCGCCCAGGAGCAGATCGGCTTCAACGATTACCTGTTCGTCACCGGAGGCGCCCGGTATGACAAGCACAGCGCCTTCGGCGAGACCGCCGGTGGTGCCTTCTACCCGAAGCTGAGCGTTTCCTTCGTTCCCAGCGATATGCCGGGGATGAACTTTGGCGGCGATTTCCTCTCGCAGGTCCGCGTGCGGGCGGCGATCGGCAAGTCCGGTCTGCAGCCGAACGCCTTCGCGAAGTTCACCACCTATGCACCGCTCAACTCGGTAACCGGCTCGGGTGTCGAGCCGAGCAACCTGGGCAACGACGCGCTGAAGCCCGAAACCTCGACTGAGATTGAAACCGGCTTCGACCTCGGCCTGTTCGACAACCGCATGGCGCTGACGGCGACCTATTGGGACCGCACGGTGAGCGATGTGCTCATCGCGCGACAGTATGCTTTTTCAGGTGGCTTCCCGAACCCGCAGTTGGACAACATCGGCGAGATGAAGGCGCACGGGTACGAAATCGGCCTCAACGGCACCGTCTTCCAAGCGCCGCGTGCATCTCTCGAGCTCTTCGCGAACGGTGCATACCTGAAGCAGACGGTGACGGACATGGGCGATGCGCCGCCGCTCAAGCCGGGCTACTACCGCTACGGCAACTGGGTGCGCGAGGGCTACTCGCCCGGTTCCTTCTTCGGGCCCAAGCTGATCGACGCCGAATACCCTATCGACACCAACGGTGACGGCAGCCCCGATACATACGAGCAGCTCCTCGCCTTCCTGGCGACGCCGCTCGACGATACCTCCGGCCGCAACGTTGACGCTTTGCGCGCGCTGCTGCAGCCCGGCATCGACGGAGACCCGCTGCTCAACTACCTCGGCAAGCCTACGCCGGACTGGGCGGGCGCTTTCGGCGGCACCCTCAGCTTCCTGCAGAACTTCCGCCTTTCCACTCTATTCGAGTACAAGGCCGGGTTGCAGGTACACAACCTGACGGACGAGTTCCGGCGCTCGCACAGCCTGATCGGCCGCAACATCCGGGAGTCGGCCGAACTCGAAGCGATTCTGAAGAACCCGGCGAGCTCCGCCGAGCAGCGTGTGGCGGCGGCGAACCGGTGGGTCAGGGAAATGTCTGCGCTGTCCCCGCAGGACCGTCTGAACGGGATCGAGGACGCGGACTTCGTCCGCTGGCGCGAGTTGAGCCTCAGCTACCGGGTACCGGCCAACCTCATCGACCGGTTCGGTATGCGCAGCCTCGAGCTCACCGCCGCCGGCCGGAATATCGCCCTGTGGACAGGGTACAGCGGCGTCGATCCCGAGATCAACGTCAGTGGCGGCCGTGACCCGGGCAACAATCAGGAGTTCAATAACTTCGTGACTGGCGTAGAGGGCTGGGGTTTCGCGATCCCGCGCCGCCTCACGCTGGCAGCTTCAATCGGCTTCTGACACCGTTGCGCCCGGGTGCCGCCTTGG
>JBBSMO010000194.1:0-5255 GCA_038233155.1 Longimicrobiales bacterium | reverse complement strand
CGCCTGTAGTGGCTTGCCCGTCTCCGGGTGCGCTCCTAGGTCGCGCGGCAGCGAGAGCAGATCCAGCTCCATCGCGATGGTTACATCGCCCGGTTCGACCCCCTTCGGCAGGCTGGACCGCTTCGGCTTCTTGTTGTCATCGTCCGCATCGCCCAGTTGAACGAAGGGGCCGAAGCGGCCGACGATCACATAGACCGGCACCCCTGTATCCGGGTCATGGCCAAGAGGTTTGTTGCCTTCGATTTTGGCGCGGATCAGCTCGCCTACCACTTCATCCGTGAGGTCGGCGGGGAACACGCCCTCGGGAATACCGGCGCGGAGCGGTTCGCCAGTCCGGTTTATTTCCACAAAGGGACCAAAGCGGCCGATCCGCACTTCACCGGGCAAGTCCTCTAGTTGCAGCGTCGAGGCCGCGCGCGGGTCGATATTTTCCTCGCCCTTGCGGACCTGCGCTTCGAGGCCTTCCGGCCCGAGGAAAAAGTGGTTCAGGAACTCGAGCCATTCGGCGTCGCCAGTGGCGATCTCGTCCAGCTCGTCCTCCATGCGGGCAGTAAACTTGGTATCCACCAAGCTGGGGAAGTGCTCCTCAAGCAGCGCGGTTACGGCGAAAGCCGTGAAGGTCGGTGCCAGTTGGCTGCCATTCATCTCCGCGTAGCCGCGGTCCACGATGGTACTGATGATGGACGCATACGTGCTCGGGCGGCCGATCCCCTCGCTCTCTAGCGTCTTCACCAGCGTGGCTTCCGTGTACCGCGACGGGGGCTTGGTTTCGTGGCCGACCGCCTCGAGCTCCTCGAGTGCGACCGTCTCGCCCGTTCGCAACGCGGGCAGCGGCGAATCCCGGTCTTCCAATGCCGCGTCGGGGTCGTCGGAACCCTCGACATACGCCCGGAAGAAGCCGGGGAAGTCGATGCGGGTGCCGGTAGCGCGGAAGTCCGCATCCCCCGCCCTGATCGTCACCGAGCTTTGGGTGAGCCGCGCCTCTGCCATCTGGCTCGCGACCGTTCGCTTCCAGATCAGCTCGTACAACGCGGCCTCGGCACCAGAGAGCCGCGCATCTTCCACGGTTCGCATCTCGGTTCCCGCCGGGCGGATCGCCTCGTGCGCCTCCTGCGCACCCTTGCTCTTGGTCGTAAACTGCCGCGGTGCTTGCGGGAGATATTCATCCCCGTACAAGGCCCGGATCCGCTTGCGCGACGCCTCGATCGCCTGATTCGAGAGGTGCACCGAGTCCGTCCGCATGTAGGTGATGAACCCTTCTTCGTACAGCCGCTGCGCGATGCGCATGGTGTCGCGCGCCGACAGCCGCAGCTTGCGGTTGGCTTCCTGCTGCAGCGTCGAGGTAGTGAAAGGCGCCGCCGGCCGCCGCACCTGCGGCTTGTCATCGCGCTCTGTGACCTTCCACGTCTCGGTCTTGAGCGCCTGCTTCAACTCGCGCGCAGGCTTCTCCTCGAGCAGCAGCACGTCCTTCCCTTCGGCGATGCGCCCGGTGGTTTCATCGAAGTCCTTGCCGGTGGCGATGCGTTTGCCGCCGAGGGCGAGCAACTGCGCGTCGAACCGTTCGCCCTCCCGCGACAGCAGCGCTTTCAGGTCCCAATAGCCGCCGGAGCGGAAGGCGCGCCGCTCGCGTTCGCGCACGACCAGCAGCCGGACCGCCACTGATTGGACGCGGCCAGCAGACAATCCCCCCGAGATCTTCTTCCAGAGCAGCGGAGATACGGTGTAGCCTACGAGCCGGTCGACGATGCGCCGCGTTTCTTGCGCCCGCACGAGCTTATCATCTACCTGGCGGGGGCTTTCGAGCGCCGCCTTAATCGCCTCGGGCGTGATCTCGTGGAAGACGATTCGCGAAACAGGCACCCGCGGCTTCAGCACCTCCTGCAGATGCCAGCCGATGCTCTCGCCCTCGCGGTCTTCATCGGTGGCGAGCACCAGCTCGTCCGCATTCTTCAAGAAGCCGCGCAGCTCGGAAACCAGCTTCTTCTTGGACGACGGAATCACCCAGAGCGGCTCGAAATCCGCCCCTACGTTGACGCCTAGCCGCGCCCACGGTTCTTCCTTGACCGCCGCCGGGATCTCGCGCGCATTCTCGGGAAGGTCGCGGACATGCCCCATGGAGGCAGCCACCGTATACCCAGGGGGGAGGAAGGCGCGGATCGTCCGCGCCTTGGTCGGCGACTCGACGATTACGAGCCGGGTCTTTTTCGCTGCTGCCATTCTCTACTTTATTCGTTGGTTGCCGGGCCGCTCGAGGTTGCGGATGCCGGATTGAATGCGCTCGACGACCTCTCCCACGCCCACACCATCCGTACTCACCGCAACATCCGCCAGCGCATACCGCGGCTCGCGCTGTTGCAGGAGCCGTGCGACGGTTGCCGCCGGGTCGGGCGTGACCAGCAGGGGACGCTCGGCCGGCCGGCGCGCCGCCCTGGCCAGACTCGTTTCGGGGGATGCCTGCAGCCAGACTGTGATGGTAGCGGCAGGCAGGGACTCGAGCAACCCGGCCACGGAGATCCACCCGCCGCCGGGTGTCAGCACTACCCGCTGCAAAGCCGCGGCCTCCGCGGTCAGAGCGGCCTCGAGCCGGCGGAACGCAGCCTCGCCGTCGTGTCGGAATATCTCTGCGACCGAACGTCCCGCGCGCGCGACGATTTCGCGGTCGAAGTCCAGGTGCCGCCAGCGGAGGCGCCTGGCCAGCGCAGCACCTACGGAAGTTTTTCCCGCGCACATGAAGCCGACGAGCAGCACCCGCTCGGTGCTCAAACGGCTGCCGCCTCCGGCTGGAAGCGGATCTGTTCTAGGTAGCCGGCGAAGTTGCGCCCGAGTTCGGCCACGGAGTCGCCACCGAACTTTTCGAGCACCGCATCCGCGAGCACAATCGCCACCATGGCCTCGCCGACTACGGCAGCGGCGGGCACCGCGCACACGTCTGAGCGCTCGCGCACCGCGTCGGCCGCCTCGCCCGTGCGGAGGTCGACACTCGCCAGCGGGCGCATCAATGTCGAGATCGGCTTCATTGCGGCCCGCACCACGAGCGGTTCGCCCGTGGTGATCCCGCCCTCGAGCCCGCCCGCGTGGTTGCGCGAGCGGGCGAAGCCGCCGCTCCGCACGAAGCTCTCGTCCGTGGTGATCTCGTCGTGAACAGCAGAGCCGCGCAGATCGGCAGCGGCGAAGCCCAGGCCGATCTCGACCCCTTTGATCGCGTGAATCGACATCAGCGCCCCCGCTAGCCGCCCGTCCAGCTTGCGGTCCCACGAGATGTGGGAGCCGAGACCGGCCGGCAGGCCGCGGGCGATCACCTCGAACACACCGCCGACGGTATCACCCGCCGCTTTAGCCGCGTCGATGGCATCGATCATCTCGCCCGCGGCTTCGCGCTTCAGGCTGCGGACCGGCGACTCGTCGGCTATCAGGTTGATCTCGCCCGCAGGCATCGCGCCGGCTGCGCCGCCGGGTGCGCCTCCGCCGCCCGCCCCGCCGATGCGAATCACATGGCTCGCGACCGAGATGCCGAGCTCGTCCAGAAGCCGCTTCGCAATGGCACCGGCGGCTGTGCGGGCAGCGGTTTCGCGGGCGCTGGCGCGCTCGAGAATGTCACGCGCATCCCGGCGATCGTACTTGAGGACGCCTACCAGGTCCGCATGGCCGGGCCGCGGCAGGTAGACGGGCCGCAAGGCAGCATCATTGAGTTCTCCCACAGGCTCGGCGGCCATGCTCTCGCGCCAATTTTCCCAATCCCGGTTGCGAATCAGCAGCGAGATGGGGGAGCCGAGCGTTTCTCCATGGCGGATGCCGCTCAGCACCTCCGCCCGGTCCGACTCGATGCGCATCCGCCCGCCGCGGCCATACCCGCCTTGCCGGCGGCGCAGCTCGGCATCGATCTGCGCGGGAGCAAGCGACAGTCCGGCTGGCACGCCCTCCACGATCAACGTAAGCGCCGGTCCGTGCGACTCTCCGGCGGTGGTAAAACGAAAGCGGCTCATCGGCAGTTCAAGAATAGAAAAAAGGCCCGGCGCGAGCCGGGCCTTTCGAGTGTAGCGAACCAAGGGGCTTATCTGCAACCCGTCAGATCTTCGGACATCACGTCCACCGCTACCACACCATTCGCCGTGATTCCGTACACGCGGTACCGCGGGCCGCCTGCCGGGCCTGGCACCACCGCCAACGCGCGGGTAACCGGCTGCGCGATGAAGATGCGCCCGACCGAGCAGAAGTGGAAGGTATCGACGATATCGATGTACGGCGCGCCGGTCGCGTCTTCGCCTGAAACAAAGGCCACGCACTCGGGATCGCTGGTTAGCGGGCACGACCCCTGGCTCGGGTTCAACGCCACGCCACCCGTTGGAGTCCCCGTGCTGATCACGCCCAGCAATCGCAGCCGGTCGTTGAATACGTAGCTCTGGCCGCCGCGCGCGATGCCGACGCTGCCATCCTGATTGAGCCCGAGGCCGATCACCTTTTCGCTGGCATTGCCTACGATGTCCTCGGTGTCGCCCGTTTCGATTGCCAGGCCGTCGCTGTTCTCCTGGAACAGGAAGAGCCTTGACCTGTCCGCGGAGGCCCCGTCGCCGAACGCGGCGGTGCTGTGGTCGCCGCTCACCGCCACGTAGGTCGTGTCCGTAAATTCGGGCCGGACGTTGCCGAAGCCGATCTGGGCGCCGAAGTCCTCGTCCAGCAACTGATTGGCGACGGAAGTAGCGCTGCCCTGGAAGCAGCGGCTGCCGGTGCACGCCTTGATTGTGGCTGGAATGCCCGCGAACAACGAGTCCGCCGGTACGCCGGGGATGAAGCGCACGCTGTCGCCGGAAAACACCAGCGGCGAACGCGGCTCTTCGAAGTCGCCAGTGAACAACTCTTCACGGCCGAGCCCGAGGTTGAACCGGCGGATCGTGCCGGGGGCGGCGCTCGAGGTCGGCTTGGTCGAATAGAGCAGCACGCCCGAGTTCAACTGCGCGATGAACTGCGGCCGGTCGCTAAAGTCCTTCAGACGCGCGACGGCAGTCGGTTCGCCCGTCTGCGGGACGAAAGCGATCTCGAAAACGCGCAGGTTCCGCGTCTGGATGCGGCGGCCTGCGTCCTCGGTGCCCGTCGCCACGCCTTGCGAGATGGTGACGCGGGAGATGTTGGTGCCGCCGCTGTTGGCTACGAACAACTGGCTGCTGTCGGGGCTGAGCGCAATCCCCCACGGCTCGGACCCGACTAGAATGCCGCGCGAGTCGAACTGCCTAGCGCCTACCGGAAAGAACTCGACGCGG
>JBBSMO010000193.1:0-5271 GCA_038233155.1 Longimicrobiales bacterium | reverse complement strand
TTGTGATCGGCGTCGGTCGTGCGGACGAATTGGTCGTATGAGATGCCGAGCTGGTCCCAGGTGCGCCGGAAGGTGCCCGCGACCTCGTCTACCAGCTCCTGCGGCGCCACGCCGCGGCGGGCAGCCTCTTGGGCGACCTTCTGCCCGTGCTCGTCCATCCCAATCAGGAAGTGAACCTGTTCCCCCAGGAGGCGGTGGTACCGGGCGATGGCGTCCGCGCCGATCTTCTCGAGCGCGTGCCCCAGGTGCGGGTCACCATTCGCGTAATCGATCGCGGTGGTGATGTAGAAACGGTCGTCGCTCAAGTCAATTCGGCTTCGGCGACCGCCCGCGCGAGCGGCGCCGCCTGCCCCGGGTACGCCGCTTCGCGGTGGTCTCCGCGGCATCTGCATCGTTCGCGGGCGGGGCCGCTGCTTCAATGACCGCGGGTGCTGCTTCAATGATCGCGGGTGCGGCGGCGGAAGGCTTGGCTTGGCCCTCCCGCTTGGGACTGGCTGCCGCGGTTTCCGCGCGCAGCCCGGCGACCGGAACGGTGCGCCGCTCGCCATCGAGGTCCACCAGGGTAACGGTTTCGCGCCAGATGTCGATGCCAATCACCTTCTCCTCGCCCTGAGCGGTGCGGAGCACGCGCCCCTCGCGCGGAAATCGCTTCCGGGCTTGCAGATACGCATCGTGCTCGTACGTCAGGCAGCACATCAACCGGCCGCAGGTGCCGGAGATCTGCGCCGGGTTCAGCGACAGGTTCTGATCCTTGGCGAGCTGCAGCGAGATGGGCTTGATCTCGCGCAGCCAGGTGGCGCAGCAGAGCTGCCGGCCGCATCGTCCCACGCCGCCAAGCTGCGCCGCTTCATCCCGCACTCCGATCTGGCGTAGCTCGATTCGGGTCCGGAACGAGCTTGCCATCTCCCGGACCAAGTCCCGGAAATCTACCCTGCGCTCGGCGGTGAAGTAGATAATCAACTTGTTTTTGTCCCACTGCCACTCGGCGTCCGTCACCTTCATGTTCAGCCCGTGCTGCTTCACCATCCCCCGCGATTCGCGGCGTACCCGCTCCTCGTCCGACCGCAGGATGACCAGCTTGTTGACCTCGGCAGCCTCAGCCCGGCGGATGATGACCGCCCCGGCACGAGACCCGCTCGCACTGCACTTTTTCACCGCTACCCCGCCTACGGACCGAACCTGCCCGAGGTCCTGCCCGCGTTCAACATCTACCAGAACATGCTCCCCGCGGGCGAGAGATTCATCCTGAGTCGTGTAGTAGCCGCGCCGGCTGCCTTTGAATGCGACCTCGACGAGGTGGGCAGCATCCCGGGGAGAGGCCGGTGTTAGAACTGGAAGCTCGGTAGCCATTGATCATTATTTCCTCACTGGCCGTGCCCTCGCCAAAGCGAGGTGCCGGACAATTGCAAGCGTTCAAAGATTCGCCGCCAGAGGCAGCCTTCAGCGGGCGGTCTGCCACTCGCCCATCGCCATATACTTTGCCCATCGCTGTGCGCGCAACTCGGCGACCGGTTTCCGGACCAGCTCGCCAAGATGCCGGACCAATGCCCAGCGGAGCGCCTCCGCCGTTTGCGCCCAGCCCGAGTGCGCGCCGCCGGCGGGCTCGGCGATGATGTCGTCTATCACCTTGAGCCGCCGCAGGTCTGCCGCCGTCAGCTTCAGCGCCTCGGCCGCCTTGGCGCGCTCATCTCCGGACTTCCACAGGATGGCCGCGCACCCCTCGGGAGAAATCACCGAGTACACGCTGTTTTCCAGCATCAGAACGCGGTCCGTGACGCCCAGTCCCAGAGCGCCGCCGCTGCCGCCCTCGCCAATCACCACCGAAATGGTCGGGATGCGCAACGCCGCCATTTCGCGCAGGTTACGCGCGATGGCTTCTGCCTGTCCGCGCTCTTCCGCACCCACACCCGGGTACGCTCCCGGCGTATCGATCAGGGTGATCAACGGGCGCCCGAACTTTTCGGCCAGCTTCATCAGCCGCAAAGCCTTGCGATACCCTTCCGGGTGAGCCATGCCGAAGTTGCGGCGCAGGTTCTCCTTCATGTCCCGCCCCTTCTGCTGCCCGATCACCATCACCGATTCGCTCTCGAGCCGCGCCCAGCCGCCTACGATGGATTCGTCCTCGCGAAACTGGCGGTCGCCGTGCAGCTCGACGTAGTCCGTGAAGATCATCTTCAGGTAGTCTAGCGTGTACGGGCGCTTCGGGTGCCTCGCTACCTGTACACGCTCGATGGCCGACAGGTTGCGAAACACATCCTGCTTCAGTGACTTCAGCTTTCGCTCGAGCGATACCAACTCGCTCGAAACATCCAGCCCGCGCTCCCGCGCCAGCTCCTGCAGCCGGTCTATCTGCTCTTCGACTTCCTGGATGGATTTCTCGAAATCCAGATGGGCTACCGTAGCCAAAGGTCCTCACTTCGTTCGGGATTCTTGAATCCAATAATTTCAAAAAAGCGTGCCGGGTGCGCTATACTCGCACCAACCTCACCCGCTCCTCGCCAAGCAGTTCGCGGAGCTCGCGTACCAGCTCCGGGTGCGGGGTGATGCGCAATGAGCGGGAGCGGAGCGTCACCGCCGCCGCAGCGCCATTCCCATTTGCCGCCGCCGGCCATTCCACGCGCAGCGGCACGGGCCCGGGGTAGGCGGCGAAGAGCTCATTCGCCTGCTGCAGCGCTTCGGGGCCGCTGTCGCGCGTGAGATGCACAGCGAGCCCGATCTCACCCGTGTCTCGCAACGAGCCCAAGGGGATCGCCGCGTCCAAGAAGATAGGCGGATCTTCCTCGTCGCGCTCGCGGCCGGAAACTCCGCCGCGAATCAGGACCGGCGCATCGAGCAGCAGCGCGTCGCGGTTCTTCTCCCACGCTTCGCCGAAGGCGAGCACGGTCGCGGTGCCATGGAAATCTTCGACGGTGATGCGTGCCCATGCGGAGCCATCGCGCTTGGATATCTGCCGTGCGGCCTCCGTGATAACGCACGCCAGTTCGACTTTCTTGTCGCGGTGTTCGGCAAGCGTAGCAGTGTTCACGCGGTCGAACAACGAGATTTCGTCGCGGAACTTGTCCAGCGGGTGCCCTGAGATGAAGAAACCCAGGATCGCCTTTTCGCGCTGCAGCCGCTCGCCTTCGCCCCACTTCTCCACCACAGGCAAGGCTGGTTCTTCCACCAACATGCGGCCTGCACCGCCATCCGCGAGCAGCGCGTCGAACAGATTCTCCTGCGAGCTCTCCCGCTCGCGCTGCGCATCTTGAGCGGCGGCGAAGGCGGGTTCTATGCCGGCGAGGAGCTGTGCCCTTCCGCCGCCGGCATCCAGTCCGTCCAGCGCTCCTGCACAGACCAGCGCGTCTATCACCCGCTTGTTGCAGAGGCGCAGGTCGATGCGGTCCAGCAGGTCGAACATGGACTTGAACGGCCCTTCCGCCTCGCGCGCGGCGAGAATGCTGCGCACGGCACCTTCTCCCACCCCGCGAATCGCTCCCAGTCCGAAGCGGATCTGCCCGACTCCCTCACCCACTACGTTGAACTTCCAGTTGGATTCGTTGATGTGCGGCGGCAGCACTTCGAGCCCCGCGGCGCCGGCCCGCGGCAGTGCCCGGCCCAGCTCGCGGCAGGCGGCGATGTAGCCAACCACATCATCGGCCTTGTCGATCACCGAGGAGAGCAGCGCCGCCATGAACTCGGCCGGGTAATGACACTTCAGCCAAGCCGTTTGATACGAGAGCAGCCCGTACGCTGCGCTGTGGGACTTGTTGAAGCCGTACCTGCCGAACGCCTCGATCTGTTGCGCGAGATCTTCGATCACCCGCTTCTCATGCCCCCGCTCGACCGCCTTCGAGACGAACTTGCCGAGCTCCTTCGCGATCAGCTCCGCATCTTTCTTTCCGACCGCCTTCCGCAGCACATCCGCTTCGGCCAAAGACAGGCCGGCGAGCGTTTGCGCGATGCGCATCACCTGCTCCTGATAGACGATGACGCCGTAGGTCGGTTCGAGCGTTTCCTCGAGTTCGGGGTGCGCATAGCGGACTGGCTCCTGGCCTAGCTTGCGGCGGATGTAGACCAGATCCATCCCCATGTCCAGCGGCCCGGGGCGGATCAGCGCGTTGGTCGCGATCAGGTCATCGAAGCGGTCCGCCTTCATCGCCCGCAGCTTGTCTGTCGCGAGCGATGATTCGAACTGAAAGACGCCACTGGTGCCGCCGCGGGCGAGCATCTGGTAGACCGCGGGGTCGTCCAGCGGCGCATCCTCTATGCGCGAGTACTCGCTGCCGCTTTCCGGGTGGCGCAGCGCGCCGTGCCGCGCGCGGATCGCCGCCACGGCATCGTGAATGACGGTCAGCGTCTTCAACCCCAAGAAGTCCATCTTCAACATGCCCGCCTTTTCGAGGCAGTTCATGTCGTACTGCGTCACCCTGACGCTGTCGCCGTTGCCGCCCGCGCCCTTGCTGCTCTGGGTGCAGACGGGGACGTAATCGTCCAGCGGCCCCGGCGCGATGACCACGCCCGCCGCGTGAACGCTCGAATGGCGCGACAGCCCCTCGAGCGTCTGCGAATAATCCAGCAGCCGGCGGTGACGCTCGTCCTTTTCGTACAGCTCGCGAATTTCGGAGATCTGTTCCGTCGCCTGCTGCACCGTGAGCGAGTAGGCCGGCCCGTTGGGGATCAGTTTGGTGATGCGGTCCGTCTCCGCCGGCAGGAAACCGAGCGTGCGGCCGACATCCTTGACCACCGCGCGCGACTTCATCGTCCCGAAGGTGATGATCTGCCCGACCGCGTTCCGCCCGTACTTTTCGCGGACGTATTCGATCACCTCGCCGCGGCGCTCGAAGCAGAAGTCGACATCGATGTCCGGCATCGACACCCGCTCGGGATTCAGGAAGCGCTCGAAGAGCAGATCGAATTCGAGCGGGTCCAGGTCGGTAATGCCGGTGCAGTAGGCAACGATCGATCCCGCCGCCGACCCGCGGCCGGGCCCCACCGGAATCCCCTGCTCGCGCGCCCAGCGAATGAAGTCGGCCGTGATCAGGAAGTAGCCAGCGTAGCCCAGCTTCGGGTCGTTGATCACGCTGAGTTCGTACTCGATCCGCTCGACGACTTCGGGGGGGAGGAGCGATTTTGCAGCCCCGCTGTCAACCTGAGGAGCGGAGCGACGAAGAGCCTGCCCTGAGCTTGCCGAAGCGATCTCCTGCGGACCCCCGGGGGATTGTTCGCTGCGCGCAGAAATAAGGGCGCCCGCAATCACCATGACCCAATCCCCGTTACGCGGTCGGCCGGACC
>JBBSMO010000192.1:0-5361 GCA_038233155.1 Longimicrobiales bacterium | reverse complement strand
CGGCCACGGCTATCTCACTCTGCAGTACGGCCTGACGATCGACAACCTGCTGGAAGACGACGTGGTGCTGGCCGACGGCCGCTTCGTCACTGCGAGAGAGAACGAGAACGCGGATCTGTTATGGTATCTTCTCGGCTGCGGTGGCAACTTCGGCGTCGTGACCTCATTCAAGTTCCGGCTGCACCCGGTAGATACCATCGTCGGCGGCCCGACGCTCTGGCCGCTCGAGCAGGCCCCCGAGGTGATGCGGTGGTATCGCGAGTTCATCCGTGAGGCGCCGGAAGACCTCTACGGCTGGTTCGGCTTCGTGACGGTGCCGCCGGCGCCGCCCTTCCCGGAAGAGCTGCACCTGCGGAAGATGTGCGCCATCGTCTGGTGCTACACCGGGCCGGAGGAGAAGGCGGACGAGGTGTTCGCGCCCGTGCAGAGCGTCGGCACACCCGCGCTGCATGGAGTGCACTCGATGCCGTACCCCGCGCTGCAGAGCGCCTTCGACGGGCTCTACCCGCCCGGGCTGCAGTGGTACTGGAAGGGCGACTTCGTGCGGGAGCTGAGCGACGCAGCCATCGCCGTGCACGTCGAGCACGCCGCCAAGCTGCCGACGATGCACTCGACAATGCACCTGTACCCGATCAATGGCGCCGTTCACCGGGTGGGAGAGCACGACACCGCGTGGAGCTATCGCGACGTCACCTGGTCGATGGTCATCGCCGGCGTCGATCCGGACCCCGGCAACGCCGACCCGATCACCACCTGGGCGCGCCGCTACTGGGAAGCGCTGCACCCGTACTCGGCGGGCGGGGGCTATCTCAACTTCATGATGGAGGAGGGGCAGGAGCGCATCCGCGCCACCTACCGTGACAACTACGACCGGCTCGCCCGGATCAAGACGAAGTACGATCCGGAAAACCGCTTCCGGGTGAACCAGAACATCGAGCCGGCGACCTGACCCGAGCTGTTGCTTCGCTCCAGTGAGCCGCGACGCTCCGTATCCGATCAACCCGGGATGTTCGATGAAACCGCATTACGCTTGCTACACTGGTTACCCTGTTGATGCTGCCGGCGCATGTCTCCGCGCAGCAGCATGCGGATGACGCCGCGGTCCGGAACGCCCTGAGTGGCGCGGCGGTAGAAACGGACGCCGCAGGGCCGTGCTCAAACCGGTTCGTTCACCGCGCCTGGAGACCGTGGCTCCTGCGAGGCGCGTCACGCGTGAACAGCGGTGCGTCCAAAGCCTCCGACAGCGCTCGGTAGGCAGCGTCGTATGCCGTGACGCTATGCCTCAGCTCCCAGATTCGCGGCAGCAGGATTTCACGGGAACGGCGGGTGATGGGCAGAGCTCCGTATTCCGTGAGAGCTTCGGCGCCGTGAGCGGCGTCGGACGTTCCGCACTATTCCGGATCTCCGCAATCAGGTAATCCGACGGGGACATGCCAGCCAGCGCGGCGCGTAGCTTGAGCTTGCGGTGCAGATCAGAATCCACGTTCCGTAGCTGAACCATCTTTGACAGGTCTCGAACATGCGATGCTGTCCTGCACAGGTCAACGGGTGACTGTTTTTACTCCTTTGGTCTGGATCGCATTGCCGCCCTGCTGCTTCACTTGTATTCGAACTCGACCTCCTTCTCGATCTCGGGGAGCAAGCTTTTGTGCACCGGGCAGCCGAGCGCCGCCTCTTCCAGCTTGCGGCGCTGCTCGGGCTCGAGACCGCTCGGCATCCGGATGCGCACCGGCAGCCGCTCGATACGGCGCGGGCTCGCCTGCATGTGCTTTTCCACGTGAAAGCTGGCGCCGTCGAACGGGATGCCCTCGCGCGCCGCGACGATTGCCATGGTTGTGACCATGCAACTGCCGAGCGCCGCGGCGACCAGGTCCGTCGGCGAGTACGAGCTGCCATCGCCGTTGTTGTCCTTGGGCGCTGCCGTGCTCAGCTCCGCGCCCGACGGGCCGTGGGTGAGCTGCATCTTCAGACCGCCCCGGTACGTTCCATTGATCTCGACCGCCATCTTGCCCATCCTTGTCGATACGAGTTGGATATGCCCCCTCTGCTTGCCGCCGCGGCGGCAGGTGAACCGCTCCGGGGCCAAGCCGCAAGCGGCGTTCCGCAGAGCGCCGGCCGTGCTGACGGCCTCCTCTCTCTCCCGTGCTCACTTATGCCCGCTCACATCTGCGTGACCTGCGGAACCCAGTATCCGGACCGAAACGTACCGCCCGAGCGCTGCCCGATCTGCGAGGACGAGCGCCAGTACGTCGGCTGGAACGGCCAGCAGTGGACCACGCCCGCCGAGCACCGCGCCGAGCACCGCAACCGGATTCGCGAGATCGAGCCCGACCTGGTCGGCCTCGGCACCGAGCCGGACTTCGCGATCGGGCAGCGGGCGTTGCTGGTCCTGCACCCCGCGGGCAACGTGCTCTGGTAATGCATCAGCCTCGTAGACGACGCGACCGTCGAGGCGGTGCAGGAGCGCGGCGGCCTGACCGCGATCGCGATCTCGCACCCGCACTTCTATAGTGGGATGATCGAGTGGAGCCGCGCGTTTGGCGCGGTGCCGATCTGGCTTCACGCGGCGGACCGCGAGTGGGTGATGCGGCCGGACCCGGCGATCCGCTTCTGGGAGGGCGAAACGCACCCGCTCGCGGACGGGCTCACGCTCGTTCGCTGCGGCGGTCACTTCGCGGGCGGCACCGTGCTGCACTGGGCGGCCGGTGCGGACGGGCGAGGCGCGCTGCTCACCGGCGACATCATCGGCGTGGTGCAGGACCGCCGCTGGGTCAGCTTCATGCGCAGCTTTCCAAACCTGATCCCGCTGGACGCGGCCGGGGTGCGCGGCATTGCCGCCGCCGTCGAGCCGTTCCGCTTCGACCGCATCTACGGCGCGTGGTGGGAGATGGTGGTCGCACGCGACGCGAAGCAGGCGGTGCGCCGCTCTGCGGAGCGGTATCTGCGGGCGATTGGGGGGTAGGTCGGGCGATCCGCCGAGGGAGCCTCGTTCCCACTCGCAGGGCCAGGTGTCACGAATCCGTAGCTTCGCACGTTTACACTGACATGGGCGTCCGCTTCCGCGGGAGGAAGAGCCGCTGCTCGCGACGCGCAGATGACTCTTGACTTTTTCCTCATGCAGTGGCTTCTTAGAAGCGAAGGCTCCGATTCCTTCCTTGCCTTCGCTTCCCTTTCTCTTGCTGCCGGAGGTCCCAATGATGCAACCCGCTCCGTTGTGTTCGCGTCGTAACCCCCCCCCCCCGCAACAGCTTAGCGAGGATTCGCCTCTTCGCAGTTCTGGCAGTTGCGGCGTTCCCGGTCGCCGGATGCAGTGACTCGCCGATGCCGGTGGAACCCACGCCGCAACCGACCCGCTCCGTCGCGGGCGGATCCGCGGGAGATCTGATCACCCCCAACCCCCAAGAGTTCGCGGAAGCATTGCGCCGGATCGGCAACGAAAACGAAGTTGTGGTGCTCCTCAAAGATCCGAACGTTGCGCCAATGGCCGCAGACTTCCTGCGGGAGCTTCCGCTCGGCGGCGACTTGGTCGTCGCGGTTCGCGACGTGCCCACCGGTACCAAGCTCCGCCGCAAGCCGGGATTGGCGCGGGCGGGTGCGGCCGCACAAGCGGCGTTGCTCCGGGTGTTGCAGAACCATGGGGTCGAGCCGTACCGCACCGACACGTATGCACTCGCGCTTCGGATTCCGGATGACAAGCTGATTCCAGTCCTCGCCGTGCTGCTTCACCATCCCAGTGTGGATTACGTCGAAGCGAACCAGGCACGGCCCGTTACGTTTACTGCCGGTCCTTTGGGATCAAACCCGTCCGACATCAAACACACATTCCATGATGTCCTTGGTGCCTGGAATTACACGCGCGGGGCGGGTGTCAAAGTCGGTGTTCTCGACAGTGGGTACGCGTACGAGCAAGGTTCGGGCATGTATCACCCGGATGGGCAGCTACTCACGTTCACCGAAGGCATCCAGAAGTATGGATTTTCCGATGATTACGCCAGCTACAACAATTGTGGTGCAAACGGAACTCAGTCTGCCGGATCCTGTGTGCCGTGGGACGACGAGGGGCACGGCACACAAATGGCTGGACTGGTGGGTGAAAACGATAACAGCATCGGCTATGTCGGCGTGATGCCGAAGGGCATCACCGTCAGCATGAAGATCGCACAAAATTGCGCGATCACTCGGGGTTGCGGTAGTTCATATCGCACCTACGCCATTGAGGATGACGATTATTACTGGGGAGTCCGCTGGGCGGGCAACAATGGCGTAAAAGTGCTTTCAATGAGCTTCAATTCTTCCCAATCTTCGAGTTCGGTCTACAATGCGCTCTATGACGCGTATTACCGCTATGACATTCTTCTACTTGCTGGCACCGGAAATGTTGCGGAAGATGCGAATCGGCCGTACCCCAAGTCGTGGAGTTTCGTCATGGGGGTCGGCGGCGTCAATGCTGACGGTAGTAACTACGGTTTAGACCAGTACCAGGAAGTGTCGGCTCTCGCGGGAGGCCAGACAACGTTCGCATATTGTGCGTCCGCTTACGCGTTCTGCTCCCCAGGTTCGTACTACGGCACCTCGGGTGGTACTTCCGCCGCAACGGCGATCACTGCCGGGATCGCGGGGCTTGTTCGTGCGTACAATCCGGGCCTGACGGCACCACAGGTTCGCCAGCGCTTGATCGGAAACTCGAGCGGGGCACCGCACCACATCGTGAATGCGTGCAAAGCAGTATCGGGTTTTTGTAATCCGGGTATCCTGTACTGAGTTGAATTCTCACGATACGAGTGTGATCCGCCAGTGCGGATGAAACGTTATTCACCTGGCGGCTTCCGTGGCAGTTAAAGTTTCACACCAACTCGAAGATAGCGCGATGAAATCTTTTCTCCTGCTCTTGAGCTCGCTGGTGCTGGCAGCATGCAACAATCCCGCAGAGCCGGGTATCGCGGTGCAGTTCGACATTGAACGCGAATGGGTCAATGACTACTCCACGTCCAACCTTGAGACACTTTTGATGTCGCATCCGGTCGAGGCAAAGGCGGCCTCCAACGCTATCCGCGTGACTGGCTCATTTGTGACCGGGTGTAGCGGCAGCCGACCCGTCGCACGAGTCGCACAACAGTCCGGCAGCATCGTTTTGCTCATCAAGTACCCTCCCAACGGATTCGAGGGATGTGCGCTGATACCCGCTCCGTTCACCTATAAGGCGCGCCTTACGGGCGTCACACCGGGCGACCACAAGATTGTGGTACGGCATCAGGGCGACTTCATTCGTACAGACGGCGTCGTCCTGGAGCAGCAGGTAACCGTTCCGTGAAACGTCCCGGAGCGCCGCGTCGCGGGGGCCGCACCGGCTCCAGCGGCGCG
>JBBSMO010000191.1:0-5387 GCA_038233155.1 Longimicrobiales bacterium | reverse complement strand
TCCCGGCGCACTACGCCAAGCGCACGCTGCTTCGGCGCGGGTTCGAATCGGAAACTCACCACCGCATGATCCCACACGAGATTCGCGGCTGCTTTGCCGGGATCGGGTACTTTCTTCGCCATCCGCGTGGAGCGCCGCCGCGCCTTTCCGCACCGTCCCAACAGCCATGAACTCCGTTTCCGCGCCCGCTCCGACCTCCGCCGCGATTCGCCCTCACAAGGCGGCCCTCGGCAGCTTCCTGGGCCGCAACCCTTTCGACAGCCCGTACACTCTCGGCTTCTATTATCGGGAAAAGATGCGGGCGATCCACCGCATCGCGCCCGAGGAGTCGTTCGGCGAAATCTTAGAGGTCGGTGCCGGCCGAGGGGGGCTGACCGCGCTGCTTTACCCAAACGCGCAGATCACCAACCTCGATTTCAACGCCAGCTTCGCTGCCGATGCACCAAACCGGCAGCCGAACGTTCGCTTTGTCTGCGCGGACGCGACGGCACTGCCGCTTCGCGATCAGTCGTTCGACGCCGTCACGATGTTCGACCTCCTGGAGCATGTGCCGGATGATCGGGCCGCGGCTCAGGAGGCCTTGCGAGTGCTGCGCCCCGGCGGCGTGCTCCTGGTGAGCAGCCCCAACCTCAACTGGCGCTTCCCCTACTACGGTGCACTCGCTCCGCTCTGCCCTCACGAGGAGGAGATGTTCGCGGAATGGGGGCATGTGCGCCGGGGTTACGAGGTGCCGGACCTCGAGTCGATCATCGGTCTGCCCTGCGAGCGGTGGGCGACGTTCATCAACCCGCTCACCGTGATCTCTCACGACCTCGCCTTTTCGCGGCTGCCGCGCAGGGCGAGGCAGGCGGCCTGCCTCGCCCTCAGCCCGCTGACGTGGGCGGCCTACGCGCTCCACAAACCGCACACGCGCGGGACCGAGATCGCGTCCGCATGGCGCAAACCGGCCGCGTGAATCTCGCCTCACAACCTGCAGCCGGGGCTTCCCGAGTGCCTTCCACCGGAGCTGCGCACCGGATCGCGCTGGTTCCCTGGGGCGACGTTTTCGAGGATTACCTCGACGGGATCGGCCTTTCTTTCGAGGCGTTTCGCACCGAAATGACCGGCGGCTGGATGTTCGGCTACATCGAGGCGCTGCGCCGCGCCGGAATCGAGACGGTGCTGTTCTGTGTATCCGCTCACGCGCACAGGGTGCGACATACCGTGCATGTGCCGAGTGGCACCCCGATCCGCGTGCTTCCCGCCCTCGCGCCGTATCGCCTCGCGCGCCGCATTCGCTCGCGCCTCGCCCCGCACGTCGCCCCGTATCTTGCCACGCCCTATCGTCTCTTCCGCCACGAGATCGCGGCTACCGGCTGTGACCTGATCCTTTCCCAGGAGTACGAAAACCCACGCTTCGACGCCCTCGTCGCGATCGGCGAATCACTCCAGATCCCGGTGTTCGCGACCTTTCAGGGCGGGACGTGGCACACCAGCATCGTCGAACGTTGGACGCGGAAACGTGCGCTCGAGCGATCCGCGGGGCTCATCATTGCGCCCGTCACCGAGAGCGCACGGGTTCAGGAGCGCTATGGCGTGCCTCGCGAAAAGATTCACCGCATCTTCAATCCGCTGGACGTAGCCGAGTGGAAAGCGGAGCCGCGGGAGCAGGCCCGCGCGGCGCTGGGCATTCCGGCAACCGCCAGGGTAGCGATATGGCACGGGCGCGTGGATCTGTGGACCAAGGGCATCGATCTGCTCCTCGATGCGTGGCGGCAGGTGCAGGCCACGCATGGCGACCGCGATCTGCGGCTCATCATGCTCGGCAGCGGGCGTGACAGCGCTCGCCTGCACCAGATGCTCGCCGACCGACCCGTACCGGGATTGGAGTGGAAGGACGAGTACCTGCTGGACCGGCCCGCCCTGCGGCGCTATCTGTCGGCCGCGGATGTGTACGTTTTTCCGTCCCGCCACGAGGGGTTCCCGGTCGCGCCGCTCGAGGCGATGGCGTGTGGTCTGCCCGTTGTCGCCGCCGCCGCGCCGGGCATCCCCGACATTCTGGAGGGCGGTGAGGCGCACGGCGGAGTGAGGGTGCCGCTCGATGACTCGGCCGCGCTCGCGGCGGCGCTCGGCCATTTGCTCAACGATCCGACGCGCTGCCGGACGCTCGGGCAGCACGCGCGCCGACGCATCGAAGATGCTTTCTCCCTCGGCATTGTGGGCGTCCAGCTACATAAAGTATTTGCCGGCTCGCTCTAAACTGGCTTTCTGTGCCAAGTATCGGATTTATGTTTCCGCACCTGATTGCAGCTCAACCAGGTGCACTAGAAGGGCCGTGGCGAAGAAGCTGGAGATCAAGATCAGTGACGCCCTGAAAGGAGCGGAGGCTACAGAAGCGGGCAGCCGCCCGGACCTCGCCCGCACGGCTGGTGCAGCGCGCGAAGATCCTCTTGACGATGCTCGATGAGCCCGAAGTCGGAGCGACAACATGGAGAATTCCGGCAGCATTTCTGCGACTGACCGTTTCCTCGGCGAACTCCGCATGCAACGCAGTGTTGCGCTTGCCCTGTTCGGCACGCTGGTAGTGGCCATGCTCCTCCGGCTGTATGGCATCAATCAGCCCTTTATCGACGCCTTCAGTTGGCGGCAGTCGAGCACCGCGATGATGGCAGAAAACTTTTTCCGCACCAACTGGAACATCCTTTATCCCGAGGTCAACTGGAGCGGGCCGAACCCCGGCTATCAGGGGCGGGAGTTCCAGACGATCACCTATCTCGCGGCGCTCCTTTACCCGCTTTTCGGCCAGGAAGATTGGATTGGACGAGGCCTTGCGGCGATGTTCGGCGTCTGGGGCGTGTTCGCTCTCTTTCTGCTCACCCGCCGGGTTTGGAATGAGGAACACGCCCTCGCGAGCGCCGCTATGATGGCGATTCTACCGGGAAGCGTCTTTATCGAGCGGTCATTCCTCCCCGATCCAGCCATGGTAGCACTCGTCACGACCAGCTTCTGGTTGCTTGTCGTGTACCTGCAGACGGACCGCTTTCACTATCTGATTCTGGCAGGAGTAATTGGTGCGTGGGGATTCTGCACCAAGATTCCGGGGCTCATCGTTGGATTGCCGATGGCGTATGCGATGTTAGCGATTCTTGGCTGGAGAAAGTTGATCCGGCCCAACCAACTCGCTGCAGTAGCACTGTTCTCCGCGTTGACCCTCACGCCGGTTGTGGCATACTACCTCTGGGCGCGGCACTTAGCGCTTTCGTATCCACCCTACCACTTCGCTGGCGAGGGCAACTGGCTATGGGACCAGGGGCTGACCCGGTGGTTCGAACAACGGTACTTTGTCCCCGAGCTCGCCCACTGGGTAAACGAGCTACTCTGGACTGTGCCGGTAACTTCTCTCGTTCTATTAGGGATAGTCGTTCCTCCACCCGCCCAGGAGACCGACCCGGAATTGAAGGTTCGGAAGCCACGGTGGATCTTTCACTGGTGGGTGGTTGCCGGCGTGGTTTACTATATCATCGGTGCGAAGGAGCTCGTCAGCAATCCCTGGAATTTCCACATTGTGAATCCCGCTGCAGCGGCGCTATCGGGACACGCGCTCGTTGTGATCGCCTCCTTTGCTACTCGGCGTATGAATCGGAGGGTAGCGGCAGCGGCGACCTTGGTGGTCCTGCTCGTTGTTTTGGCGTTCCAGCAGAAAAGCTTCAGGCAGATGAGCAAACCGTACGCCTACAAGGGTCACCAGTTGGGGCTCGCACTACGCAAAGCGAGCCGGCCCGGCGATCTTGTCGTCACTATCGCGGATCAGGTCGGAGATCCTGTCGTCATCTACTATAGCAGGCGCCGCGGATGGATCTTTCCGCCCGCCCGGCCCGGCACGAACTGGGGAGCGCTGCCTGAAAGCGCCTCTGAAGCCATTCGTCTCTTTGAGGAGCTGCGTGCCGAGGGAGCTGATTGGATAGCGATGGTACGTAAGTCGAGGTACGCCCAGGATTACGTCGTCTTTCTTGAACACGTAAATCGCACCGGTGAAGTTTGGGGTCAGGGCAGAGGATGGACGATTTACCGAATTCGTTCTCCACAGGAGGTTCCCTTGATACCTGCGGGAGAGTGAAAACAGAGGAGTACTTATCAGAATCCCGGCCGCCATGTGGAGTTTCGCAGTTTTCCGGCATACGTCTGCCCAGAGCCGAGGCGACTGCTTTCGCCACCCGGGTGGAGGCCGGGGGTCAGGGTGGTGACCTCCTCGACACGGATCGACCGGGACGGGATTCGTACCTCGATCTACGACACTGAAACGCGGTATCCTTTTGAGCGTCTCTTTGTCTACCACCACCCCCGCCGACGGGTGTATGCGCTTCCCGATGCGGCATCGACCCGGCACTACTTCACCGCCATCAGCCCCGCGCACGGAACGGCGTGCCCGCCCGGCATCGCGGGGCACGGCGCAGCCGCGTGGTAGGTGGCCCGGTTGACACCGGCGTCGCGGCGGGAGTAAATTGGTCGATTCTCAGGTTTCCCGATCGCTTGTCGTCCGAAGCACTCGTTCCTTCCTTCCCGTAGCGGGGCCACCACCGCCCGATGTTCAACAGTCTTAAAGCACGTTTCGCCCTCATCGCGCTGCTCGTCGCGGGTAGCCTGTGGCTGCTGATGGATCGCGGAATCACCCGCGGCCTGGACCTGCAGGGCGGCACCCACCTCGCGCTCGAAATCGAGGATCCTGCCGGTGTGATGCCCGCCGACCGCAAGGAGCAGCTGACCGACCAGGCGCTCTATATCATCCGCTCGCGCATCGACGAGCTCGGCGTCGCCGAGCCGGTGATCCAGAAGGCGGGTGCGGACCGCATCATCGTCGAGCTGCCCGGCGTGCAAGATGAAGGGCGTGCCAAGGAAATCATCCAGCAGAACGCCTTCCTGCAGTTCCAGATCGTGCGCCCGCTGGAGGACATTGCGGGTGTGCTGCCGCGCCTGGACCGCGCCGTGGCCGCCGCGGTAGGCAGTGAGGCCGATACAGCGGCCACACCGGGTGTGGGTGGGCTGCTGCAGAGCGCGCCCGGCGCCGATGCCGCCGCCGATACCGTGGCTTCGGCCACGCCGTTCAGCTCCAAGGTGCTCCCGGCCGGCGGCGGTGCGGTCGCGCAGTTCGGCGTCGCGGAGGCGGACGTGCCGGCGGTGGAACGCTACCTCGCGCTCCCCGAGGTGCAGCGGCTGCTGCCGCGCGGCGCCGAGTTCGTCTGGGGCTTCGAGCCGCGCGGCGCGGAGGCTCCGGGCTTTCGCTCGCTGTACCTGCTCAACGAGCGGCCGCTGATCACCGGTGAGTACCTCGAGGACGCGCAGGCGCTGCGCGACCAGCTGACCAACCAGCCGGAAGTTTCGTTCGAGCTGAGCCGCCGCGGCGGCCGCAT
>JBBSMO010000190.1:0-5387 GCA_038233155.1 Longimicrobiales bacterium | reverse complement strand
TTCGGTGCGGTCGGAACGCCGCGCGGAAACGGCAGCAGGTACACGATCAATTGCCGCAGCGGCGGGTAGCGCATGGGCAGCCGCCGAGGCTGCACCTCGAGCTCGCCCAGCCCGATGCGGAGTTGGCCGGCGGTATGCACCAGCATCTGCCCCGCCGTCATTCGCCCCCACTGCCGCTCGTGCGCGGGTGAAAGACTCTCGATCCGCCGAACCAGCCCGGCGCGCGTTTCCGGATGGAAGATGCTGCGTTTCACATCATGCAGGGATGGAGGGTTGATTCCGGGGCGCTGGTCCGCGGCAGCTGAGCCACTCACCACTCAGAATAGCGCGCCGCCCAGGACTGCGCCATTCGCGCCGCTGCCTTCACCGCGAGCCGCTCCGTGTCGCGGTTCCGAGGTACTCGGTTCGAAAGCGCCAATCGCTCCGCGCGTGAGCGGGGGAGCCCAGTTGTCGCGTCGCACCCTGATGCACCCAGACCAGATGCGCCGCCGCCCGAAACACCCAATCGGTTTCGTGCCCGCTGATTACCACCGCGCAACCCTGGGCAGTCATCTCCTTCAGCACGCCTAGCAGCTCCTCGGCTGCGAGGGGGCTCAGCCCCTTGGAAGGGCTCGTCGGAGAAATGCGTCCTCATGAAAGCGGCGGGCGTATGCCCACCCTCCGCCAGCAACTATACCGGCTATCAGCAGGGCGGACAGCGGGCTGAGGAACAGGGGATGCAGAATAGGCAATCCACCCCTGCGACCGGAATCCCGCGTGCAACCGGGGACTCGTGACTCGTTACTCGTGGCCCGCGACTGCCTATGAAGCTCTGGATCGATGCCGACGCCGCACCGCGGGACGTCAAGGAGATCGTCTTCCGTGCCGCCAAGCGGCTCGAGCTCGAGACCATTCTGGTCGCCAACCAGCGGCTGCAGGTGCCGCCGGGCAACGCGTTCGTGCGCGCGGTGCGAGTAGGTGGCGGACCAGACGTGGCGGACCAACACATCGCCGACGCGGCAGAACCCGGGGACGTGGCCATCACTGCGGACATCCCGTTAGCAGCCGCGCTGGTAGAAAAGGGGGTGCACACCATCGACCCGCGCGGAGATGAGTATACCGCCGAGAGCATCGGCGAGCGACTGTCGGTGCGAGACTTCATGGATGGGCTGCGCGGAGCGGGCATCGAAACGGGCGGCGCCAAACCCTTCGGCGCCCGCGACAAGCAGCAGTTCGCCGCCACGCTGGACCGGGTGCTGACGCAGGCGGTGCGCGAGGCGGAGGAGCGGAGCGCAAACCATGCGGACGGCTGAGCCACCCTGCACCCGCAACATGCCCGTCCCCACGCCGGGCTATTGCTCCCGGCTGGACTTGTCACCTTGTGCGGTGCTTCGGTCACCGCCGATGGTAGCGCGTTTCGACCGCCAGCGCCTCCTCGCCGCCGGGTGTGATGTTGAACGCGGTGACGACGAGGCGATCCGGCTCCGAAAGCTCGAAGTCCGTGCGCCACCCCCACGGCGGACCGCCGGCGCCGTCAGGATACTCGCCGAGCACCGAGAACCCGCCTTCCGTTCGCGGCCCTGTGCAGAACATGATGCTCGTGCCGGTGTGGAAAGAATCCGCGAGCGCCATCTCGAACATCCCGGTGATCAGATTGCAACCGATCAGGGCGAAGCCCTGCAGCGGCTTGCCACCGATGGAGCCGCTGTACTCGTGCGCAATGCTGCGCCCGTCCAGCAGAGGGCGGATGGTGCCGGCCCAGCGGGATTCGTCCGCCAGCACGTCTGGCTCGAACCAGGTGCGGGTGGTGCCTTCCCACTCGCCGGTCAGACTGTTGAGAAGGTGATGGGGGCCGCCGGGTTCACGGGAGGTCTGCAGCTGATCGTTCATGTTTCCTCCTCTGCGGGGGTCAGCCGGGACTCACCCGGCCAGGGCGTCTCTGGCTGCTTCCAGTCTAACCGGTTCGAGCCGTTGCCGCTGGTCGCGCGCGCGGTCGGCGAGGCGGGCGTAATTCCTGCCACTCAAGCGAGGCGCCTCGTCCGCCACGGCCTCGAGCGCCGTCCATAGCGCGAGCTTGCCCGTGATTCCGCCTGCAAGCACATCCAGCGATTCGAGCAAGCGAAGGGCGCCGTCCGTCGGGTCATCCATCCGGAGCTTTAGCTGGGTGACGCGTTCCGACATCCATGCGGTCGCCTTGCGGGCAGCGCTCTGCTCGATGTCCAGTTCGGCCATCAAGGTTTCGAGTTCCGCCCGGTCGGCGGCGACGTCGGCGTGTAACTCCCGAACGAAATCTCCCACGGCCGTTCCGCGATGGGAGCTTTCGAGATGCTTCAGCAGATCCAGAGCCGTGACGGCGCCGGCAAGATGGTCGTTCAGATACGTGTTCAGATGCTTCCGTTTCATCGTGGGCTGCCATTTGTCCAAGGTTTTTTCCGCAGCGGCTATGCGCTACGGGCTGCGCGAGGGCGCACGCACCACTCGCCAGACGATATTGCCGACGTCATCGGCAACCAACAGCGCGCCGGTGGAATCGACGGCGACCCCCACCGGGCGACCGAACGCGTCTCCATCCGCATCCAGGAATTCGGTCAGCACGTCGATGGCCGCACCGGCCGGCTGCCCTTCTCGAAAGGGGACGAAGATCACCCTGTAGCCGCTGCGCGGCCGTCGATTCCAGGAGCCGTGCTGCCCCACGAACATACCGTGGCGGAAGCGCGGTGGGAGGGCGTTGTCACCTGAGTATGCAAGACCCAGTGACGCCGTGTGAGGGCCCAGCGCGTAGTCCGGCACGAGCGCTTCGGCAACCAGCTCCGGCGCCTGCGGCTCGACCCGCCGATCCACATTCTGGCCGAAGTAGCTGTACGGCCATCCGTAGAATCCCCCGGCGTGCACGGCCGTCATGTAGTCGGGCACTAGATCGCCGCCCAACTCGTCGCGTTCGTTCACCGCGACCCACAGTGCGCCCGTGCGCGGCTCCCACGCCATCCCCACCGGGTTGCGCAGACCGCTGGCATAGATGTGCTGCGCGCCGGTAGCCACGTCCACCTCCCAGATCGCCGCCCGCCCGACCTCCTCGTCGATGCCATTCTCCGCGACATTGCTGTTCGAGCCGACGGTCACATACAGCTTGGAGCCATCCGGGCTGGCGACGACGTTTTTCGTCCAGTGGTGGTTGATGGGGCCGGCGGGCAGACCGGTCACCCGGGTGCCGGCCGCGTCGATGCGGACCTCGCCAGGCACGTAGGGGAAACGCACCAGCGCATCGGTATTCGCAACATACAAATCACCGCCCGCCAGCGTCATTCCGAAAGGTGAGTGGAGCCCCTGCAGGAACACTGAGCGGATGTCGGCCACCCCATCTCCGTCCGTGTCGCGTAGCAGGGTGATGCGGTTCGCGCTCGGCACCGCCGCTCCCGCACGCTTCTGAAACCACTTGAAGAACCAGCCCTTGATCCCTTGGTTGTTCTCGGGGCGGGGCGGCCCGTTGGTCTCGGCGACCAGCACGTCTCCGTTGGGCAGCACGTACAGCCAGCGCGGGTGATCCAGCCCTTCCACGAAACGAACCACCGTGGTTCCTTCCGCGGCCCTCGGGGTCGCCCCCGCCGGCCACCCGCGCGCCGGCGAAATCGCGACGGTCGGGATCAGCGAGGTGTTCGGCGGCGGCAGCGCCGGGTCGGGGCCCATGCCGGCAGACACCGGCAGACGCGCAGTGCTGCCGCAGCCGACTACGCCCGCCAGAAGCACTACGATCAGAACCCGGCGTGCGAAAAGGCTGGGCATCGGCTGAGGGTGTCAGGGGAAGTTGATTGACGCCTGCGAAATGTTTGCCAGACTCGTGCCCGCGCGGGGGCGAGCCGGTGCGGCAGGCAACGTGCATAAGCTGCCGGCGCCAAGGGTGGCGCCGCCGCCCGCCGATTCGGACTCGAATGAGAAAGGAGATATGGACGCTCGCCAACAGAACATCGACGCGCAAAAACGTTGGGGCGAGGAAGTCGCCAGCGGTGGCAAGCTGGACGTGCTGGACGAGATCCTCGCGCCCAACTTCGTCGATCGCGACCCCGCGCCGGACCAGGGGCCGGGAGTCGAGGGCCTCAAGGGCTTCTTCCGCAACTTCCGCACGGCGTTTCCGGACCTCGAAGTCAAGGTCGATAAGATGGTGGCGACGGACGAGTACGTCACCATCCGCTACAACGCCAGCGGCACACACCGCGGCGACTTCATGGGCTTCAGCCCCACCGGCCGCACCTTCAAGGCGCCCGCCATGCAGCTAGGACGCTGGGAGAACGGCCGCTGCGTGGAGCGCTGGGGCGTGACCGACCAGCTGGAGATCCTGAAGCAGCTCGGACTGCTCGGCGACTCCGGCTGACCCTTATCAGGCAGGAAGCGCGCGGTAGGTCAGCCCGCTCGCGCAGCGATCCACCACGTGGTGTCGCTGCCGAAGCGGACTCCGCCGCGCCGATCCTCATCGCCTTCCTGCTGCTTGGGCTCCTGTACACTCGTGGCACCGGCAGCGAGTGCCCGCTGGTACGCCTCGTCGACGTCTGCTACGTAGACGTGCACGTGGCAGGGCGCGGGCGGCCATCCCTCGTTGCCCGTGCCGATCATGACAATCGAGTCGCCGATGCGCACCTCGGCATGCAGCACTCCCCCGTCCGGGGCCGGGAAGCGGCGCAGCTCTTCCGCGTCGAACACCGTTTTCATGAAACGGATGCTGGCGTCCGCATCCTCAACGACAAGGTAGGGGGAAACGGTGCTGTCCCCTGCGGGTTTGCCGGATGCGTTCATGAATCCTCGTTGGTTGTGGGATCGGCGACACCTTCGCAGGCTGGTGGCAGCTCGGCTGGCGAGGCGGCTCCACCCGCCAGGCGGTCGAGTGCGCGATCGTAGCTGCCGAGCAGCCGGCATTCGCGGTACCAGAAGGTGGTGAGCAGCGTGTTCAGGTTGACGAAGTTGCGGAGCATGCCGGCGTGGCCCTCGTTGAAGAGCCGCGCGGGAACAAACCCGCCCCGGGCTGAGGCGGGGTCGCGGCGGCCGTGCGGGAGCGGGCGAGCCGGCCAAGCGTATCCGACAGCTGATGGGCAGCCACGAGACACGGCGCAGCTGGCTCGCGACGGATGTCCGGATCGAACCTCTCGCTCTGGCGGATCAGAGACGGCGGGTGCTGATTGCGGAGCGGCTGGCATAAAAAGCGGTGATTGCGGGTCGGGCAGACGAGATGTTCAGATCGGCCGGAGCAGCATGTACACGCCCAGCGCCAGCAGGAGCAGGGACACGGCACGCCGGAAGATGTGCTCGGGGATGCGGCGCAGCACCCCCTCACCGGCGAGCGTCCCCACGACCACCCCCAGTGTGAGGATGCCCAGCAGCGGCAGGCGCCCGAGCAGCGCGGCGCCATCGGTGGCGAGGTA
>JBBSMO010000189.1:0-5396 GCA_038233155.1 Longimicrobiales bacterium | reverse complement strand
CTACGCGGAGCTCGACTACGTGGCGACCGGGCTGCCCGAGGAGGGCGACGAGGTGCCCAAGGGCAAGCGGGTCTTCCTCGACGACGCGAGCCCCTGGACCTTCTTCGCAGGGTTGACGTTCCCGATCGCGCCGCTGCCGTGACAGCGAGCGCTCTTGACTCATGCGGGACCGCTACACCGGGCATGCCGCCGCCGAGTGTAGGGGAGCAACTACGGCGGCACACGGCAGGAGGATGAAATGAAATGTGGAATCCGACTGGTAGCGGAGCTCGCCGGCGCGCTGGCGCTCGGCACCGGTGCCGCCCCGCTGGCGGCCCAAGAGTCCCGGTGATCCAGCTCCCGCCGGGGTACCGGGTGGAGAAGGTGGTGGACAAGCTCTCCTATGCGACCTCGCTGACCTGGGACGACCGGGGCCGGATGTAAGTCGTGGAGGCGGGCGGCCACTTTCTGGAGGAGCCCCGGTCCGCCCGCATCCTGCGCGTGGAGGGCGACAGCACGGTGGGGGCCCTCACGCCCGTGCGGGCCCCCATAGTCGGGATCCAGTGGTACGACGGGGCCTTCTACATCACGCACCGGGCCGAGGACCGCACGGGCGCCGTTTCCCGCGTGACCATGGACGGACGCGTCGAGCTGCTCTTCAAGGGGGTCCTCGACAGTGCTGCGGAGCACATGCTCCGCAGCATCCGCCTCGGTCCGGACGGACGGATGTACTTCACCGCCGGTCCCGCGGGAAACTCGGCGGTCATGGGCGAGGACGAAGCGCGCTTCGTGCAACGCACCCCCAACGTGCACACGACGCCGTGCCAGGACATCGTCCTCACCGGGCGCAACTTCAAGATGGCAAACTACCTGAGCAACGCGAAGGGAGATTCTGTCCTGACCGGCGCGTATTTACCTCTTGGCACCGAGACCCGACCGGAACAGGTGATCCCCGGTGTGCAGAAGTGCGGCGGCTCGATTCTCACCTTCGACCCAAACAGCCCCAACTGCTGCAACCGGCGCACCGGTACACGCCCGCTTCCTTGGCGGCGTTGTACTCGCCCGTGAAGGCGCGTTCCGTCCCCTTCTGCCTAAGGATCCGGTACTGCTCGGGGGTGAGCTGCTCCCTCCACTCCGCGTCCGTCTTCTCGATTCGATCCGCCACCCACTGCTCCTTTCTTTTCTTTCTTTAGTTTAGTTTTTGGCTACCGGGGCTCGCCCATCTCGCGCCGACCTGAATCCGGCTGCGAGACTCGGTCTCCCGTGGCAACACCCGACCACACCGGCCGCACCGGATCCTATCCGGCGAGCTTCTCCAGATACTGGCTGCGTAGCTTCGCCACCTTGGGAGCGATCACCACGCGGCAGTAGCCCTGGTTCGGGTTCCTCCTATAGTACCCCTGGCGTTCCGCCTCTGCCGGATAGAACGTCTCCAGCGGCTCGACCTCGGTGACGATCGGGTCGGACCACACGCCGCGCCGCTCCATGTCCGCGATCACCTGCTCGGCGGTCTCCTTCTGCTCGGGCGAGTGGTAGAGGACGACGGAGCGGTATTGCGGCCCCACCGTCCGCGCCCTGGCGGTTCGGAGTGGTTGGGTCGCGCGTAGTGAAGAAGATCTCCAGGATCTCCCGGAAGGAGATCTCCCGCGGGTCGAAGGTGACCGGGACCACCTCCGCGTGACCGGTCTGCTTGCCGCACACCTCCCGGTAGCTGGGGTTCGGCACGTGTCCCCCCGCGTATCCGGAGACTACGCTCTGCACCCCCCGCAGCTGCTCGAACACCGCCTCAGCGCACCAGAAGCATCCTCCGCCGAGCGTCGCAACTTCTCGATCCTGACTCATTCTGATCTCCTTTGCCATCTCCTGCCGAGAGTACGAGTGCGCGCTGCGTCCATCAGGCAGATCTCTGCGGGTCGCGCCACATTGGTCCGCATGAGTCTCCATGATTTCATCCCACTTTCCGCTCATGATCGCAGCCGTTCGGTGTCGTTCTCGCTCAAGTAGACGGTCCATGCAGGACGAGCCCGCCCACTCAGCGCCGCGTCTCCAACGCCTCCAGCACCGCCTCCGCGACCATTCCGAAGACGAGGTGCCCGACAAACCCGCGGGCATGCGTTTGCCAGGGGAATGCACCCGGCCCGGGTGCAAGACCCAGCAGGGGAATGAGACCCTCGTCCACCACCAGCGAGTAGACCGCGCCGTAGCCGAGTCCTCGGCCGACCCCGCTGCCCGGGAGCTGATCGCGGAGCACAGCGTAGATCACGCCGGCTCCGATTCCCGTGGTCCACTGCAGGATCGTACCTCCGGACTCGCGCTCTTCTTCGGAGAGCGGGCGTCCGGCCCTGGCGGCCAACTCTTCGGCCAGCATCTCCAGCGCGGGAACGCCGTTGCGGGCTTCGCTCTCGCGGTGCCGCGTCACAGCGCTCTGCCGATCATAGAAGGTCTGGAGGGTCTGATCCATCACCCACCAGGCGACGGCGCCGGCGAGGACGCCGCGGGCCAGTCGCTCCGCACCCCCGCCGTTCAACACCGGGCTACCCGGCCACGCGCGCGGGTCTCTCCCGGCGCGATGCGGCCCCGCCTGTATCCCGCGGTTCTGCGCCTTTCCGGTGATGAGTGCCGCGATGCCGAGTACAGCGGCCGCGCCCAAAGGCGACGCGACCGGATGCGCCGCGATCTCCTGGTACAGGCTGCGGGCCTTGGCCTGCGGGCTGAAGTCGCCCCTGGCTCCGCCATCATCCTCCACGTGTGAGAAGAGATTGTTCGGCGCGTCCGCACCCTTCGGCCACTGCGTCTTCTGCTGCTTGAACCCGGAGCGGAGCTGCTGCAGGTCCAGCAGCTTCGGGCTGATCCGCTCGGCTACGCTCATGACCTTGCCGGCGCCGCCAATGAAGATGTCGCGCTCGTCGCCCTCCGCCGCCCTGAGGATCGCTTCCGCGGCGAGCTCTGGCTCGTAGATCGGTGGAATCGGCATGGGCATGACGCCCATCCCGGTCTTCGCCTTGTTGAACAGCGGGGTGTTGATGCTGCTGGGCTTCACGAGCGTCACCCGGATCTTCGCTCCTTCCTTCATGAGCTCCACCCGCAGTCCGTCGAGCCACCCCTTGATGGCGTGCTTGGCCGCGCAGTAGGCGGTCTGCAGCGGCACACCCCGATCGGAGAGCGCGCTCCCGACGCAGATCAGCGCGCCCTCGCTCTGCTTCAGGTAGGGCAGCGCGGCCTTGGCTCCGTGCACCTGCCCGTAGAAGATCACGTCCACCACCTGCTTGAAGTCCTCCAATGAGGCCTCCTCGAAGGTGGCGTACAGGCTCACGCCCGCATTGTTCACCCAGGTATCGATCCGTCCGTACTCGTCAGCCGCGCGCCGCGCCAGCGCCTCGACCTGATCGTACCTCGTGACGTCGGTGGGGACGGCGATCGCCTCGCCACCCTCGCGCCGGATCTCCTCAGCGGCTCTCTCCAGGTCCCGGGCGTTGCGAGCGGCCAAAACAACTTTCGCGCCCCGGGCGGCGGCCCGCTTCGCCGTCACCAGACCGATCCCGCTCGATGCCCCCGTAATGACGATCACCTGTTCCGAGATGGCCTTTGGCATGTCTCCTCCTTGGTTTGTAGTATCCAATCTCGCTCTGCTGGCCCTGGCCATGGTCCCGCGTCAGCCGAAGGGCAGAACGTCTTCCGCCAGCGTCCCGAGTCGGTCCCAGAGGCCCACGGTGAGCGAATCCACCGGTGGCTGACGGAGGATATGGAGCGTGCCCTCTTGCTCGACCACCTCGTAATGAGAGTCTCCGCCGGAGTCGCGCCAGAACCGGAGCGTAACCGTGGCCTCTCCCACCCGCAGCCGCTTTACCGTGATTTCCGGTAGCCACGGGGGAAGCACCGGGTCGATAGCCAGAAGGTGTAGCGCGGCGACCGGGCGCATCCCGAGCAGCGTCTGCACGAGAATGGTGAACGTGCTCTGATTCCAGGCCTGGGGAGAGTTGGCGCGCGGGTAGGCTCCAGGATGGGCGCGCTCATCGCGGGCGTATCCGCCCACGCACTCGGGAATCCGTCCGCCATCCCAGAGCCGCGCCAGGTCGTAGATTCCGCGGGCGAGCTCCAGCGCCCGATCGTCGAACCCGTAGCGCCGCAGGCCGAAAAGGATGGTGCCGTTCTCGACCGGCCAGACGCTGCCCAGGTGGTAGGAGAGCGGGTTGTACGCCGGGTTCTTCGTGGAAAGGGTGCGGATCCCCCAGCCGCTGAAGAGGTCGGACGCAAAGATCCGCCTCACCAGCCGCGGCACGTTTTCGTCGGAGACGATCCCGGTGGTGAGGCACTGGGCGGCATTGGACGTGGGTACGCGGATCGCCCGCTTCTGCGGATCGAGCCCGAACGCCACATATCCTTCGTCATCGAGCCAGAAGTCGCGATTGAAGCGCTCCTTCAGCTCTTTCGCCTGATTCCACAGCTCCAGGGCGCGCTGGCGCTCGCCCATGACGACCGAGAGGGCAGCCATGAACTGGAGCGAGGCGAAATAGTAGCCCTGGATCTCACAGGGTGCCATCGGCGTATCGACCTGGCCCCCGTCGGCATCGACGACCGCGTTGTCGCTGTCCTTCCATCCCTGGTGCTTGGGTCCCTGCTCGGAGCGGGTCTGGTATTCGAGATAGCCATCCCCGTCCATGTCGCCGTGCTCCCGGGCCCAGAGCAGGATCCGCTGCGCGGCCTCCCAGTTCTCCTCGATGTCGCGTTTCTCGCCCGACCAGGCGTAGAGCTGCCCGAGTCCAACGATGAACATCAATGGCGAAGCGTAGTCTCCGTAGTAGCGATCGAAGGGGGTCTTACCCAGCCGGGACAGCGGGTCCCGCCTCGCCTGCTGGATGATCCGCCCGGGCTGTTCGTCCCTCCACTCATCGACGATGGTGCCCTGGAGGCGGCGCAGCTTCGCGAGCGTAGCCCGGATCAGCTCCCCGCGGTCGAACATCGCCGCCTGCCAGCCGGCGGTCAGCGCGTCGCGGCCGAAGGGCGCCGGATACACGGGCATCCCCGCCGCGGGAGTGAGCCACTCCTCCTCCCGATCCTCGAGGAGCGCCATGGAGCCCAGGTCCTGCATCGCGCGGTTCGTCAGCTCGATGAGCGGCGTTTCACCGGGAGCGAAGAGGGTGGTCACGTCCCGCTGCCACGTATCCAGTCGCCTCTCCCGTCGGGTCTCCCCCTCCTGGTCAATGCGGTCGTCAGAATCGACGGCGCGGACGCCAAGTCTAACCTCGACCGACTCCTGCCGCTGGAGGACGAGCCGCGTGGAGAGCCGCCGATCGGAGAAGTCCCACTTGCCTCCGCCTTCCACGGAGACGTGCGTTTCCAGAGGGAGATCGGGATGCGCGTAGCGGAAATTCACCCCGCCCTGCCCTGGCTGCGCTTCGACACCTGCCTGCTGCTGG
>JBBSMO010000188.1:0-5442 GCA_038233155.1 Longimicrobiales bacterium | reverse complement strand
GTACACCTGCGCGTTCAGGCCGTCCGGAGTATGGTAGGCGGCGTAGACCGGGCACACAGGTTCGCACGGTGCGTTGCCGCACTGCTGGCACATCATCGGCAGGAAGCGGACGTCGTCCGTGTCTGTCGACGTCTGCCGGTATTCTTCCGCACCCTCTCGTTCCACCCCGAAGTAGCGCTCGATGCGCAGCCAGGAAAGCTCGCGCCCCTTGCGCACCTCATCGGGCCCGACCACCGGGATGTTGTTCTCCGCGTAGCACGCCGTTACGCAGGCGCTGCACCCCGTGCAGCGCGACAGATCCACCGTCATCGCCCAACGCGTGGTCCCCTCTACGTACTGGCCGTACTTGGTGCCCGCTGGCGGGTAGGACGCAGGGTCCGTATCCGAGGTGACGGGTGCGAACCCGCCGTTGCCGCGAAGGGTAGTGATCTGCGAGTCTTCACCTGGGATCACGGCGTCTCCCGTCTCCGTGGCCCGCGCGAGCTGCGCCAATGAAATCGCCTGCGCGATTTCGCGGTCGTGCTGCACGCGCACACCCTGCTCGAAGAGCGGCGGGCCGGCGAGATCAACGGCCCCCGCCGGCCGCACCGCTACCCGCACACCGTAGGGCGCCGGTGCACCCGTGCGCGCATCGGCTGCAGTGCCGAGCAGGACGTTCGGGTTCACGCCACGGCCCTCTGTGTAGCGCCCGAAGGCGCGATGGCCAAGGCCGGTTTGGATTGCGACCGTGTCCGGCCGCACACCCGCGTACAGATACACCGGAGCCGCGACCCGCCCGAAGGGAGAGACCACCTCGACCACATCTCCCTGCTCGAGGTCCAACTCGCGGGCCGCCTGCGGGTGCATCTCAACCCACGACTGCCATGAAACCTTGGTTACCGGGTCTGGCAGCTCGAGCAGCCACGGCCGGTTGGCGGTGCGCCCGTCGAAGAATCGGTACGAGGGGTATACTACCAGATTGAAACTAGCATCTTCAGCCCCTTCGAACTGCACGGGGTCGAAGCGGGGCGGAGTAGCCGCAACGGGTGCTACCGCGCCGGGCGCGACTGCGACAACGCCCGGCTCGGTCTGCGGCGGGGCACCGGGCGCGCCTTGCACTTCCAAGGGAAGCGCGGAGGCATCGGGTGAATCGAGGGAGACGCCGGGAAACATGCCGCCGGCAACCACCGTGTCACGCCAGCCCTGCTCGCCGCCGGTGCGGCCGCCCCACTGCGCGCGCAGATAGTCGTAGAAGCTGTTTGCGCCACCCGCGATGTCCTGCCCAAGCTGATTCGCCACGGAAATCAGCACATCGCCGGTCTGTCGGGTGTTGAACACCGGCCGCATCCCCGGCTGCACCAAGCTGGTGAGCCCCGGCCGCGGTTGGTAATCCCCCCACGATTCGAGAAAGTGATGGTCCGGCAGCACCATGGTGCAGAGCAGCGAGGTCTCGTCCGGATAGCTCGAAAAGCTGACGCGCGTCGGGACCTGCTCCATCGCTTCCGCGAAGCGCAGCGCGCCCGGCAGAGTGTAGGCGGGGTTCCCGCTGTCCACGAGCAGCATGCCGATCTCGCCGCGGCGCATCTGCTCGGTGAGCCGTGCGACCTCGTCCAGCCGCGTGGCGTTAACCGCGCTGCCGGCCGCGCCATTCAGCGCACCGATCGCCGCCTGCAGCTCGGCGGCGTTCGTGCCGGCCGTAGCGGCGCCCGGGCCGAGCGCGACACCCCGCCCCGCGTTGAAGTCGCGCGCCAGATCGGCCAGTACTTCAGGAGCGACGCCAGTCTGCTGCGCGGCGGTTGCTGTGTCTATTGCACCCGAGATCGCCCTGGCGACTAGGACCTCGGTGCCGGGACGCGGAGAGATCCACTGATCGGCGTTGAGCCCCGTCAGCGGGCGGTGCGGCCCGACCCAAACGAACTTGCCGCGGCGCCCGTTGCGAACCGACCGCATCTGCGCGAACTGGCGGGCGTACTCGACGGGCGACCCCCAGGTCTCGATAAAATCCGCACCAAAAGAGACGAGCAGATCCGCATCCGCGAAATTGAGGTCGCGCGGCTGGTCCGCCCACGGGTCGTACACGACACGCCGGGCGCCGACGGCGGCGACGAACGCATCGGCGAGGGCCGCCATGCTGCCAGTGTAGTTCTGCGTGAGCATCACGATGCCGTTCCCCTGCCCCGCCGCCTGCACCTCGCGAATTTTGTCCGTCAACAGCCGCTCGGCTACACGCCACGCGACATCGGTCGTGCGCACTCCCGGCTCGTTCGTGAACGGCCCCTGATAGCGGTCCGGGTGATACAGCCCCTGCACCGACGCCTGCCCTCGCGCGCAGAGATTCCCTTGCGAAACGGGGTGGGCCGGGTTGCCCTCGACCTTGGTGACCCGCCCTTCGTGCGTCTCGATGTGAATGCCGCACCCCGCCGGGCATTCGCGGCAAGTGCTCGAATAAAAGGTGGGAACGCCCGGTACGATCTCCTCTGCAGGCACCACATACGGGATCAGCCGCTCTGCGCCGCCGGTGCTGCACGCACTGGTCGCGGCTGCACCAGTTACCCCCGCGATTTTCAGGAACTGCCGCCTTTCCATGTTCGCCATCAGCGGGACGCGGGGATCGGGCGAAGCCATGTCACTGGGCCAGTCCCGCGAAGTTCCTCACCAACCATTTCCGCCTGCCGTGTGTGGTTCACCTTTGGTTCTTCCCCTTAGTAATGGCAGACGGTGCAGTCTACTGACGCCCTTTGGTCGGGCCAACGTGCCGAGACCCCGCGGACGTCAGACCCCGCGGCGGCAAGGGTGCGGAGCTGGGCCATATATTTGGAACGCGCCTGCACCGACGCCTGCTCCGCATCTGAGAGCGGAGTTTCGCCGGTGTGGCAGTCGATGCACCAGCCCATTTGCAAAGATGAGAACTGGTAAACCTGCTCCATTGCCTCGACCGGGCCGTGGCAGGTCTGGCACTCGAGGCCTACCCGGACATGGCTCTCGTGCGGGAAGTGCGCATGCTCCGGGATGTCGTGGATGCGGACCCACGGAATCGGCTCCTGCCGCTGCCAGTACCGCAGCAGCTCGTTCGCCTCTGCATACCACCACTCGGGCCGCTCGGGACCGCCAGCGCCCGCTACGGGGAAGGTGAGCTGCTGCACCTGGTCCGGCGGCTGGTTGGCGCCGCCCGCTACATGGCAGCCAATGCACAGCTTCACCGAGGGAATGCCCGCAGATGCCGACTTGTCCGCCGTGTAGTGGCAGTACATGCAGGGAATCTGGTTGTCACCGGCATGTACCGAGTGCAAAAAGGCAACGGGCTGCGCCGGCCCCTGCCGCCCTTCCCACTCGGGGCGCTCCGCGGTCTGTTCCTCCGCATCTTCCTGCAGAAAGACGAACGCCCCGGTCGCGACGGCGAGCACGAGAACGATTCCGAGAATGGTTACGATTTTGGGCATCATCCAAGCACCAGCCATGGCCGTTCCTGCTGCGGCATTCCAGCGGCAGCACCGGGGATTCGGAGCACGGATATAACACGCGCGGCGGGGCAGGGCAATACAGCTTTTCCCTTACCACGCGTCGGGAGATTCCCTACCCGCAGGCCAGCCGGCGAGCGGAGCGCACTGCCAGGTGACGGCGCCACAACGGGATACGTATGCACATGTAGTCTCACCGGGCGATGCGGCCGTGCTCGACCATCAGACAGCGGTTCTGCACGACCTGGATCCCGGCCGCGGCAAGCCGCTCCGCAGCCTCGTCGTTGCGTATACCCGACTGCATCCACACGCTGCGCGGCCGCGCAGCGAGAATATCGTCCACGTGAGCGGGCACATCTGCCGAGCGGCGGAAGACGTTGACCATGTCGATGTCACCCGGCACCCCGGCCACGGTGCGGTACACGGGCTGGCCCAAAATCGAGGTTGCCTCTGGAAAGTATACCGGCACGGGGACGACCTCGTACCCGGCGCGCTGCATGTACGCGGGAACGTAGAAGGCGGGGCGGTTTGACTGCTCTTCCGTTTTGATGCCGAGGACCGCGATCCGCTTGGTCGTGCGCAGCAGCTCCTCGATAGCCGCGCCGCTTTCGATGAGGTTTTCCTTCAACGCCATGTCGGTCGTGTGGTCGCCGCGCAATCAGGATGGAAAGAACACCGTGCCGCTGGCGGCCATATCCAGCAGGAGCGGGGCTGGGGCAAAGCGCGGGCCATGCTGCGCCTCGAGCGCTTGCAGCCGCGAAACAGTTTCGCCGGCTCCCGTCTGGTCGACGTACCAGAAGGGACCGCCGCGGAATGGCGGGAAGCCGATCCCCATCACCGCGCCGACATCCCCGTCGCGGGCGCTGCGGAGCACGCCTTCTCCCAAGGTGCGGACAGCCTCGTTGATCATGATCAGCGCCAGGCGCTCCTGAATCTGCGCCTGCGGCACCTCGCGCGCCGCCGGGTTGCCGATCACCTCGTACACCGACTCGTCCGCACCCTTCTTTTCACCCTCTTCGTAATGAAAGAACCCGCGGCCGTTCTTGCGGCCCTGGCGGCCGCTCGCGACCATTCGGGCAACCACCTCGCTCGGCTCCATCCGGTCGCTGAACGCCGCCGCCATGATCTTCCCCGCCTTTTCGGCGACGTCCAATCCAACTTCGTCGTACAGGGTGACGGGGCCCACCGGAAAGCCCCAATCCAGCATCGCCCGGTCCAGAGCCTCTATGCGAACCCCCGCCTCGAGCAGCAGGGCAGCCTCGGCCATGTAGGGGGTGAGGATGCGGTTGACGTAGAACCCCGGCGCGTCGTTGACGATGATCGGCGTCTTGCCGAGCCGTTTGCCCCAGTTGTGGCTGGTGGCCGCCACCGACGGATCGGTCCGGCCGGTGACGATGATCTCGAGCAGCGGCATTTTCTCGACGGGCGAGAAGAAGTGCAGGCCGATCACCTGCTCGGGGCGCCCGACGGCTTCTGCCAGCTGCGCAATGGGAATGGTCGAGGTGTTCGAGCCGAGCACGGTATCCTCCGGGATGTGCTCCTCTATCTCCCGCAGCACCTGGTGCTTGAGGGCGAGATCCTCGTAGACGGCCTCAACGACCAGATCCGCCGACCGGAAACCGGTGAACTCTGCCGTGGCCGCTACGTTGTCCAGCAGCTTGGTGATTTCGAACTGCGGGCGGCGGCGGCGCTTGGCGCGCTTGAGCAGGCTGCTCCTCGCCGTCTTGAGGCCCTTGGCGGCGGCCTCGACGGTGACATCCTTGAGCCGAACCCGCATCCCCTTTTCAGCGGCTACGGCGGCGATGCCGACGCCCATGAAGCCCGCGCCGACGACCGCGACATCCTCAACGCGCGCGGCCTTGGCTCCGCCCGGCAGTTCAGGGTCGTTCTTTGCGGCGGTGGTGCTGAAGAAAACGTGGACTAGGGCACGCGCCTCTGGTGTGACGCTCAACTCGCCGAATGCCTTGGCTTCGATGGCGAGGCCGTCACTGAGGGGGCGGTCCAG
>JBBSMO010000187.1:0-5451 GCA_038233155.1 Longimicrobiales bacterium | reverse complement strand
TCGAAGGTTTCCGTGATGTTGTTCTCGCCGTCGCCGTCCACCCCCACGATGACAGTGGTGATGCCCTGATACAGCTGCGGCAGCGCCTGCCGCCCATACTCGGAATCGAGGTCGGCGTGGCTGTGAGCATCGATGAAGCCGGGCGTGACGAACATGCCCGTGGCATCGACCGTGTCCAGGGCGGTGAGCCCCGCCGCGCGCACATCGCCGAGAAAGGCGATGCGTTCACCGCGGACGCCCACGTCCGCCGCCACCCACGGGTTACCCGCGCCGTCCAGCACCCGGCCGCCGAGGATCAGCACGTCGAGCGGCACCTGCTGCGCGGTGAACGGCGCAGAGGCGAGCAGCAGCGGGAGGAAAAGCAAAAGCGGCCGGAGCATATGGTGCCCTCAGAAACTGGAGGCGGGCGGATACAGGGAGATACAGCGCTGCTGCCCCTGGAAATCGTTGCCATCGGGCAAGCGGGTGCGAAAAGAGCACAAACGGCTCCGGCGATGAACTCGCCCGACCAGCGCGGGTCGATGGCGGCATCGAACACCCCTGGCGCCACACGCCCGAGCACTTCCCCATCCTCCTGACCGAGCAGGCGAATTTCTGCCGGCATGCACCGTACGTGGGGTGAGGGTGGAAGCGATCAGGATACAGCATGCGGAACAGCCGCACCAGTAGGTCCGCCGGTGGCTGCGCCGCCGGCCGTCGCACTTGCCGACCGCTGCACTGGCCGGTCCATTGCCCACACTGGGCACACCAAAAAAAGAGCCGCCCCGACCGGGGCGGCTCTTTTTTTGTGGTCCTGTCTGTTCCCCGGCGTTAGCCGATGGCGACGACGTTCTCGGCTGCGGGGCCTTTCTGGCCCTCTACCATGTCGAATTCGACCTGCTCACCCTCGGCAAGCGACTTGAAGCCGTTTGCCTGGATCGCGCTGTGATGAACGAAGCAGTCCTTCTCTCCGTTCTCAGGTGTGATAAAGCCGAAGCCTTTGCTGTCGTTGAACCACTTCACGGTTCCTGTGGTACGCATACCTACTCCTCTTGTGTTGACTGACTGCCGAAGGTGCGGTATTTCCGTACTCACCGACCGTCTGTTCATCGCGGGCATGGAATCGCCCCCCGCACCGGGCGGTCGCAAGCAATAAAAAAGGATCCAGAGCAGTCGCAGCCCCAGATCCGTTTCGTTCTCTGGCGTGCGGGCCAGTGGCCCGCCCTTCGCTTGCTTACGGCTATTAATCTACAAGGCTGGGGAGTAGCTGTCAACCCCCCGGCCCGAAGGCGGCGGAAACGCAGGCTTTCAAACACTCCCGGCTGAATGCCCGGGCACGGGCTATCCATTCTGGCGGCACCAGGCAAGCACCGCCGGGAACGGGTGGGACTCGAGCGCGCCGTACAGCGGGTGGCGCGTCAGCCGCTCGCGGCTGAGTGCGGGGCTCGAGAGGCCACAGAGAAAGCGAGCCGCCTGCCGCGGCTCGCCGAGCGCGCCGGGGTGCTCGCGGCGCAGTGCGTCGAAGGCAGGCGCCTCTACCTGCGTTTCGAACGGCGGGTGCGGCGGCAGAGGGGGAAACACGGTTTGGGTGCCGGTTTCGCAAAAGGTGCAGTGCCCGCACGGCCCGGCTCGTTCCTCGCCGAAGTACGCGAGCAGCGCGTTGGTTTGGCAGCCGTCGCGGGTCACCAGCCCGGGCACCATTTCGAGCCGCCCGATCTCCTGCTGCTCGCGCCGTTCGAAACGCTCCGACAACAGATCCGCCAGCGCGTCGCTGCCGGGATTCTCGACAAGACGCGTAAAACGCTGCCTTGCGTCGGCGGTTTGCACCTCTGCCCAACCTTGGGCGGCGAAATAGTCTAGCGCGGCGACGAGCCGCTGGCGGTCCTGGCCGAGAGATGCAGCGGCGGCGGCGACATCCCAACTGTACCAGCTCCGGCCTTGTTTGGCGCGGGCGAAGAGTTGGCGAACGAAGTCGCGGCGTTCACCCTGGAAGCGGCCGATGATCTCTTCCGCCTCACCGAATGGCTTCAGTTTGTAACCGGCGTAGAATGGCGTCCCCTGCCGCAGCACCCCTTCGAGCTCGAGATACGTGAGCAGCGTCCGCAGCACGAGCGGGCGGATGTCGTGCGCGCGGGCCAGCGCGTACAGGTTGACGTCGAACTCGCGCCCGCCCCCGAGCAGCTCGGCCAGCACACCGCGTAACGAGGAGAGGCCAGGTGTATCTCCGTAGGCGAAATTGGCGAGCGTCGCTACATCCTCGCGGCTGCCGAGGAGCTCGACGATGGAAGGCTCGCCATCGCGGCCCGCGCGGCCGATCTCCTGGCGGTAGCTTTCGAGGCTTTTGGGAAGGTTGTAGTGGTAGACATAGCGGACATCGGCTTTGTCTATCCCCATGCCGAAGGCGATGGTGGCAACGACGGTTCCGCGATCCGATGCGCGCCACCATTCCTGCGTCGCGACGCGCTCTTCATCTTTCATCCCCGCGTGATACGGGCGCGCGGGCAGCCCGGCGTCATTGAGCGCCTCCGCCACCCGCCCGGCAGTCTTCTGCAGCGTCACGTAGACGATGCCGGAGCCGGGCGGCCGCTCGCGAAGCCGCGTGATCAGCGCGTCATCACGCGCCGCAGCGGCGACTGGCGAGGTCAGCAGCCGCAGGTTGGGGCGGTGGAAGCCCGTGACGATCGCCGCTTCACGCGGAATTCGGAAGCTGGCGCAGATGTCCTCTACGACGCGGGGCGTGGCGGTAGCAGTGAGCGCCAGCACGCGCTCGGCGCCGAGAGTGCGTGCAGTGCCCGCCAGCTTCAGGTAGTCGGGGCGGAAGTTGTGCCCCCACTCCGAAATGCAGTGCGCCTCATCTACCGCGAACAACGAGATATGCGTGCGGCCGAGCTGCTCGAGAAAACGCTCGTTGTTGAAGCGCTCGGGCGCAACGTAGAGCAGCTTCAGCGAGCCATCCTCCATCCCCCGCTTTACCTCGCGAACTTCATCGAGTTCGAGCGAGCTGTCCAGCCGCGCAGCCGCGATGCCGCGACTCCGCAGAAAGTCGATCTGGTCCTTCATCAGCGCGATCAGCGGCGAGATCACGACGGTAACGCCATCAAAGAGCAGAGCCGGTAACTGGTAGCAGAGCGATTTGCCGCCGCCCGTAGGGAAAACGGCAAGCGCGGCGCGATGCTCGAGCAACGCTTCGATCACTTCGCTCTGGCCGGGGCGGAACGCCGCCAGGCCGAAACGATCACCAAGCAGCTCGCCGGGCTCCGGAGGGGCTTTCATGTTGCTCTGGCGGGGTCGGGGTTGCTCGCCCGGCATCAATCGAGGGAGTTGCTGATGTTCGTGATCTTCTCTGCTGTCTGGCATCGACGGGAGTGGAACGCGGTGAAATCCGACAGCGAGAATGTACGATGGTAATGGCAAAGGGGGAAGCTGGTTTCCCTGAGATCCAGGCGCTCACGGGATGAATTTACTTTCCGCTCCGCGCGAGCCACGCTCTCCGGCTGATTCCGGGCGATTCCACTCCGCAGAGGCACTGATGTCCCGTTCTTGCATGATGTTCTCGCGTTTCCACCGCGCGCGCTACCTCCTTTCCTGATTATCATGCCCGGTGAAGCTGCGGATCGCAGGGATCGGTTTGGCGAGCGTTTCGCAACCTCCTCCGGCATCGGCATTGCATCCGACCACACCATGTCGATGAAGCGTGCCAACATAGTCGGCGCGCTCTTCTTCCCTGTGGCGGCCTTGGTTACGCTGCTTCCCTTCGCACTGCTGTGGGGGTGGCGCGCTCTCTGGGATCCGCTGCTGCCGTGGATCTTCGTTCCCGCGCTGATCGCCGGTGCTGTGGCGCACGAGGCACTTCACGCATTGGGGTTTCTTCTGGGCGGCGCATCCCGTGCAGATCTTCACTTCGGCATCGACAGAGAGACCATGTCTCCGTATGCGGGGTGTACCGCGCCCCTTAGCGCGGCCGCCTACCGCTTCAGCGTTGCCCTCCCCGGCATCTTGGTGGGATTGCTCCCGGCCTTGCTCGGGATCTGGTGGGACAACGCACTCGCGGTCTTTGTGGGGTGGTTCTTCCTCGGCGCGGCGGGCGGCGATGTAGCCGCGCTCTGGGCGATGCGCTCTGTACCCGGCGGCGCGCTAGTGCTGGATCACCCCGAGCGCGTCGGGTGTCACGTACTGGCAGGGGAAAATCCGCCCCGGCGATAATCCCGAAAATCCCAGACGCCGGCATATCTCCGTTCCGGCCGCGCCCGGATCTCTGCAGCCCTTGGCGCGTACCAGCAAGAGCATCTGCCATCTGCCCGCTATGGGTCGTCCGGCGCGGTAGCCTCTTTCGACTCTCGACTTGTGAATGCATGAAACTGCTCGGTCTGTTGGCTTTTCTCGTCGCCGGCTTCGCCATTTGCACCATCCCCGTACCGCTCGCTGCACAGGCCGCGACCGGCAAGCACATGCTGTGGCGGGTGCAGCACCAAGGCAACACGGTGTACCTCGCGGGCTCGATCCACGCGCTCACGGCGGACGCCTACCCGCTCGGTACCGCGTTCGACAAGGCGTTCGCCGATGCCGACCGCCTGGTATTCGAGGTCGATCTGGACAGCCTCACCGCGCGCGCGCCCGAAATGCTGACCCTCGGCATGTACACCAACGGCCGCACCCTGCGCGACGCCCTTGCTCCGGAAACATGGCAGATGCTCGAGGCAGCGTTGCCGGCGTATGGCATGCCGCCGCAGGTCGTGAGCGCACTCGAGCCCTGGCTGGTCGCGATGATGCTCACCCAGATCGAGTTTCAGAAGGCTGGGATGTCGCCGGAGCACGGCGTAGACATGTACTTCCACAAACGCGCGGCGCAGGCGGGCAAGCCGGTGACCGGGCTGGAATCAGTAGATTTTCAGATGGGGCTGTTCGATAGCCTCTCGGAAGCGCAGCAGGACACCTTTCTGCAAATGACGCTCGCGCAACTCGATAGCACTCCGCAGACGATTTCGGAGATGCGCTCCGCCTGGTTAGCCGGAGATGCCGACGCGCTGGCGCGCCTCACGGACACCATGCGCGAACACCCTGTTTTTCACCGCAAGCTGCTCACCGCTCGCAACGAGGCTTGGCTGCCGCAGATCGAAGAGTACATCAAGGGAGATGAAGATGTGCTCGTGGTGGTCGGCGCCGGTCACCTGGTCGGCGCCGACGGCGTGGTGGCGATGCTGCGCGAGCACGGCTACCAGGTCGATCAGATGTGAGGGGGCAGCCGGTCACCGCGTCCGCCCCTCCATGATGCGGCGCGTCACGCCGCGCACCAGTGCGCGGGGCATCAGCCGGACAGACTCGGCGAGCAGCTTGTTCTGCACCCCGGGAATGGCGACCGTCTTGCCGCTCATCATCGCGTCGAAGCCTAGTCGGGCGACGGGCGCGGCATCCATCACCCCGGGAGAATGCATCAGGCGGGTATCACCCGTTGCGGCGGCGTTCGCGAAGCCG
>JBBSMO010000186.1:0-5458 GCA_038233155.1 Longimicrobiales bacterium | reverse complement strand
CAGATCAGCCTCGATTCCACCGCGCGCTACGCCGACCAGGCAGTGGTCCGCCCCGGCGGCGAGGGCGCGCGGATCCCGTTCGGCCAGCTTTCCGCGACCGGCGGCGTCGTGAACGCCTACCAGGCGCTGCAGCGCGCGGCGCAGATGAGCGGCGCGGCCGGGCGGTAGTGCGACGCGGAGCGCAAATCCCCCGGCCCCCCTCGGGGAATCCCCCTAAGTCCCCCTTTGAGAAAGGGGGACTTTGAACTACGCGCGAAGCCCGGCTATACCCACTCTCCCCCCTTTCCCAAAGGGGGGCCGGGGGGGATTCCCACCGCTGAACCACCGGTGAAAGACTACAATCGCGCACTGAAGCAGCCCTCCCGGGAGTTGCGAAAGAACCTGACCGACGCGGAACAGGCATTGTGGCAGCGAATTCGCCGGAAGCAGATCCGGGGGCTCCAGTTCTATCGTCAGAAGCCGCTGCTGTCGTTCATCGTCGATTTCTACTGTCCCGCGGCGAATTTGGTGATCGAGCTGGATGGCAGCCAACATTATGAGCCGGAACACGCCGCGCGGGATCGCGAGCGCGACGCACGCCTGGCCGCGCTGGGGCTGCGGGTACTGCGCTTCGACAACCGCCAGGTGCTCCGCGAGATGGATGCGGTGCTGGACGTGATCTGGCGCGTGGCGGCGCAGGAATCCCCCTAAATCCCCCTTTAGAAAGGGGGACTTTGAACTACACGCAGACCTCGGCTACATCAACTCCCCCCCTTTCTCAAAGGGGGTCGGGGGGATTCCTCACGCACACCCCCAGCACTCCCCCCGGAACCCAGCCAGCAGTAGTCGGTATAAACGCTCGTTCCCCCGAATTTCCTCGCAAAACAGCGACGTGATGAACTCCCAAAAACCTTCTCGCAGCACCTGGATCTCCGGTGTGCTCGGAGCATCGCTCCTGGCCGGTGCGGCTGGCTGCGCCACCAACCCGGCGGCCGAGCAGAATCCCGCGGTGCAGACCGGCGTGTCCGCGACCACCAACAGCTCCGCCGCGCAGCCGGCTGCTGCGACGGCCGAGCTCGGCATCGAGACCGCCAACTTCGACGCGAGCGTCCGGCCGCAGGACGACTTCTATCGCTACGTCAACGGTACCTGGCTGAAGAAGACCGAGCTGCCGAGTGATCGCTCCAGCTACGGCGCCTTCACCGAGCTGCGTGACCAGAGCGAGATCGCGCTGCGCGAGATCATCGAGAAGGCCGCGGCAACGCCGGACGCAGCCGAGGGCTCCGAGCTGCAGAAGATCGGGGATCTCTACAGCAGCTACATGGACACCGTTCGCATCGAGCGGCTGGGCATCGAGCCGCTGCGCCCGGAGCTGCAGCGCATCGATGCGCTGCGGAGCAAGGAGGCGCTCCCCGAGCTCTTCGCGCACCTGCAGCGCATCGGGGTGCAGACGCCGTTCGGCTTCAACATCGGGCAGAACGCCAAGAATGTGACCGAGTACATCGCCTACGTCGGTCAGTCCGGGCTCGGGCTGCCGGACCGCGACTACTATCTCAAGCAGGACGCGAAATTCGAGGAAACGCGCAAGGCGTACCTGGACTACATTGCCACGCTGCTGCGCATGGCCGGTGAAAAAAACCCGGAAGCCGCGGCCAAGCGGATCATGGCGCTGGAAAACTCGCTCGCCGAGAAGCACTGGGAGCGCGCCAAGAACCGCGATCGCGAGCTGACTTATAACCGCCGCAGCGTCGCGGAGCTCGACGCAATGACGCCGGGCTTCGAGTGGAGCCAGTTTCTCCGCGCGGTTGATGCGACGGAAACCCCGGCGGTGATCGTCCGCCAGCCGGACTACTTCCAGGCAATGGGGCAGATGCTGCGCAAGACGCCGCTGCCCACGCTGAAGGAGTATCTCACCTTCAAGGTGCTGGATTCCTACGCGGACGAGCTGAGCAGCCCCTTCGTGAACGCGCGCTTCGCGTTCCGCGGCAAGATGCTTTCCGGGCAGCAGGAGAACCGCCCGCGCTGGAAGCGCGCGGTGAGCGCCACGGAAGGCGCGCTCGGCGAGGCGGCCGGCCGCATCTACGTGGAGGAGCACTTCCGCCCCGAAGCCAAGGCGCAGATGCAGGAGCTGGTCGGCAACCTGCGCGCGGCGTTCAAAGAAGGGATTGGCGACCTGGCCTGGATGGGCCCGGAAACCAAGGCGCAGGCGCAGGACAAGCTCGCCAAGTTCAACGTCAAGATCGGCTATCCGGACAAGTGGGAGGATTACTCCGCGCTCGAGGTGCGCGAAGGTGACCTGATCGGCAACGAGATGCGCGCCAACCAGTTCGCCTTCAACGACATGGTCGAGAAGCTCGGCAAGCCGGTCGACCGTACCGAGTGGGGGATGACGCCGCAGACGGTGAATGCGTACTACTCGAGCACGATGAACGAGATCGTGTTCCCCGCGGCGATCCTGCAGCCGCCGTTCTTCAACCCGGTGGCCGATGATGCGGTCAACTACGGTGCGATCGGCGCGGTGATCGGGCACGAGATCAGCCACGGCTTCGACGACCAGGGCCGCCGCTCAGACGGGCTCGGCAACCTGCGCGACTGGTGGACGGAGTCGGACAACGCCGCGTTCCAGAAGCGCGCGGACCTGCTGGGCGGGCAGTACGACCAGTTCAGCCCGGTCGAGGGCCTGAACGTGAACGGCAAGCTGACGATGGGCGAGAACATCGGCGATCTGTCCGGTCTGGCCGTCGCGTACAAGGCGTACAAGCGCTCGCTGAACGGCGAGGAGGCGCCGGTGATCGACGGGCTGACCGGTGACCAGCGCTTCTTCATGGGTTGGGCGCAGGTCTGGCGCAACCTGTACCGCGACGAGGCGCTGCGGCAGCAGCTGCTGACGGATCCGCACTCGCCGGGCGAGTACCGCGTCAACGGCGTGCTTCGCAACATGCCGGCCTTTTACGAGGCGTTCGGCGTGAAGCCGGGCGACAAGATGTATCTGCCGGCCGAGAAGCGCGTCGAGCTCTGGTAAGCTCGCTGCGACGGGAGTGAAACGACGGCCCGGACCTCGTAGCAGGTCCGGGCCGTCGTTCATTTCCCGGTGCGGGAGCGCGGCACCTTGCGCGTGCGCGGCTTCGAGCCGAGGTGCGGCAGCACCTAGGCTCGTCCCCTCCCCAACATCCTCGGACACGGATTTCGTGGCCGATTCCCGATCGCCGGTCCTGACCGCCGCGGAGCTGGACGTCCTTCTGCGCACGCATTTTCCGGAAATCGATGTCGATATGTTTCGCATCGAATCGGTCCAGCCGATGGCGATCCGGCTGCGCCTGCGTGCGGGGCCGCAACACCTACGCCCGGGCGGCACGATCTCCGGGCCCACGCTGATGATGCTGGCCGACGTCGCGGTCTACCTCGCGATCCTGGCGATGATCGGCCCGGCGGTGCAGGCGGTCACGACCAACCTGAACATCCACTTCCTGCGCAGGCCGGCTCCGGCGGATGTCGTCGCCGATGCGCGGCTGCTCCGGCTCGGGCGACGGATCGCCGTCGGCGAGGTTACGATCCACTCCGTCGGCGAGGCGGAGCCGGTCGCCGTTGCGACGGTTTCGTACGCGCTGCCGGCCGATGCGGCGGCACGGTGAGGGCGAGACCGCGCCCGCGACGCATTGCCCGGGCAGCTCCGTTCGGCAGCCCTCCCGCCGTATCTGGCACCGCGATTGCTGCTACCCGATGCGGTGCAGACGCGACCTGCAGCTCGGGTCGATCCCGGGCACGCCTTGCGGAATTCGCCCGCCCTCGGCCGGTTCTCCACCGCGTACGGAACCTCATGGATACCGCATCCCGCGCACGGATCGGATTCGTCGCCGGCCTCATCGGTGCCGTGATCCTGATCGTCGTCATGTACGTGCTGTTTCTGACCGGCCTCGGGGGTCCACCGGCCTTTGTCGGGATGTACCGTTCGGTGTTCGGCGGCACCGTGCCCGCGGCCCAGCTGATCGGGGGGGTTCTGTTCGCCGTGAGCGGTGGCGTCTGGGGCGCCATCTTCGGGGCGCTGGTCCGGGACCCCACCCCGCTCAAGGGGGCGCTGTTCGGCATCCTGCCGTCGCTCTGGCTGTGGATCGTGGTCGCTCCGGTCGTCGGGAATCCGCTCTTCAACGGGTTCACCACGCAGGGGATTCTGATGCCGCTGCTGTTCAACGTGGTGATCTGGGGCACCTTCATGGGCTGGTACTGCGGACGTCGGTTCGGGCGAGGCCGTCGCGCGGCGTAGGCGCGCGAACGTGCGGCGTCCATGAAGATTTCCGTGGTCATCCCCACGCTGAACGAAGCCGGGAACATCCTCGCCAGCATCCACAGTGTCCGGATGCAGCCCGGCGAGCACCAGATCATCGTGGTCGATGCGGGGAGCACGGATGGCACCGCGGCCATCGCCCGGCCGCACGCGGAGGTTCTGCTCGGAGAGCGCGGACGGGGTGCGCAGATGAACCTGGGCGCCCGTCAGGCCATGGGGGATGTGCTGCTCTTTCTGCATGGCGATTCGGTTCTGCACCCGCAGGCGTTCGCGGGGTTGCGAGCCGCCCTGAGCACCCCCGCGACCGCGGGCGGCACCTTCACGCTGGCGTTCGAGGGGGAGGAGCTGCCGCTGCGACTATACGCGTTTCTGACGCGGTTCCGCTTCCGGCACTTTCATTTCGGCGACCAGGGCATTTTCGTACGCCGCGAGGTATTCGAGCGCCTCGGCGGGTTTCGGGAGGCGCCACTCATGGAAGACGTGGATTTTCTGCAGCGCCTTTCCAGGGTCGGTGGTCGTGCCCTGGTCCCGCAGCCGGTCACCACGTCGGCGCGCCGCTTCCGAACCCACGGGCTGCTTCGCCAGCAGCTGCTCAACACCGCGCTCGTGACGGCGTATCTGCTGGGTGTCGAGCCCGAGCGCCTGGCACGATGGTATCGGAATGGCCGCTCCTGAGAGAACCTCCGCGCGGTTCGCCCTCCCCGCTGAGATCAAGCCGATGAACGAAGGTTCCCACCCGGCCGCCCTGCAGGACATCGGCCGGAAACGCCAGTCCTCGATCGTGATCGGCGGCGTGGCTGGCGAGCGCCCCGCCGTTCCGGTGAGCGCAGCGCGTCTGGAGGAGCGAGCGATGCAGGCGATGTCCGCGGAGGCATTCGCCTACATTTGTGGTGGCGCGGGGCTGGAAAGTACGATGGCCGCGAACCGCGCGGCGTTCGAGCGCTGGCGCATCGTGCCGCGGATGCTGCGTGACGTGTCCGAGCGGGATCTGTCGGTTCGGCTGTTCGGGCGCACGTTGCCGTCGCCGCTGCTGCTCGCGCCGATCGGGGTGCTGGAGATGACGCACCCGGAGGCGGACCTGGCGGTCGCGCGAGCCGCCGCCGCGGAAGGGGTGCCGATGATCTTTTCCAATCAGGCATCCGTCCCGATGGAGACTTGCGCCGCCGTCATGGGCGATGCGCCGCGCTGGTTCCAGCT
>JBBSMO010000185.1:0-5485 GCA_038233155.1 Longimicrobiales bacterium | reverse complement strand
GAGGGAAGAGATCGAGGCCGGCGGCCGGAAATCCAACGAGGTCCTTACCGGAATGCCGGGCGTCGTCTGGATCCGCAGCTACGTGTCCGACGCGGACGGCAAGATCTACTGCGAGTACGACGCGCCTGACGAGGAATCCATCCGCGAGCACGCGCGCCGCGCTGGCCTGCCGGTCGACCGGATCTCGGAAATCGCGCTGGAGATCAGCCCGGCGATGTTCCGGTAGCACCGAGAGCCCATCGTTTCACAACGTTGCAGAACAGCGGAGGAACCGAGCGATCCCGGTCAGTTCCCGCCGCTGGCCGCGAGTACCTCGTCGATCTGCCGGCGCATTTCTTCCACGCTCTGGGCGCCGCTCAGGGCGCGCGTGGCACTCGCATCGCCTCCCGCCGTCGGCTGCAGGATCATGGTCGGCGTGCCGCTGATCCCCGCCTGCGTGCCTTGCATCAGATCGCTGATCAGTATCGGCGCGACCCAGTCGTTCTCCACGCCTGTCCGGAAGTCTTCCACATTCAGCCCCAATGCGGCGGCGTACTCCACGAAATGAGCAACCGGTCGGTCAGTCCCGCTCCAGCTCTGCTGCCCGGCGAAGAGGCGGTCGTGCACCGGCCAGAATGCGTCCTGCGCGCCCGCGCACAGCGCCGCTTCCGACGCTGCCCACGATTCCGGATGGTTCGGGAGCGGGTAGTTGATGAACAGCATCCGCTCCTCGCCCTGATCCACGTACAAGCTGTCGACCGCGAGAAGCGTTTCGGTGGGGAACTGCCGGCAGAACGGGCACTGGAAGTCGGAAACTTCGATCAGCGTGACCGGCGCGTTCTCCGCGCCCTTGCTCCGGCTCCGGGAAGCCCGCGCCAGCGCGAAATCCCGCGCCGCACCCGCGACTACCGTCCCCGCCGCCGCGGTGGCCTGAGCCCCGGCCTGCTCCGGCCGGGATTCCTGCGCACAGGCGGGGAGCGTCCCCACCACCGCAAGCAGGAGCAGGACGAGAGGGAGCGCGGGGCGCATTCGGCGGATCGTTCGAGCTTGATTCATGGAGGTCGCGATTCTCGGGAGAGGGGAGGGCGCAGTCAGGTGCGCCCGGAACCAGGACGGATCTTGAGGTGCGCTTGGACCCGGGCGAGATCCCACTCGTGCGCGTGGGCCGGCGGCCACTTGCCGCTGCGTGCGCCAGCGGCAAGTGCGTTCGCCTGCTCCCGCGCGGTAGCGCCGGTGGCCGAATCGATCCAGCCGTGGCGAATCGCATCCTCGAACTCCGCGGTATCCAGCACCTCGATATGGCCGTCCGCACCGAGCCACACATCCAGGCACAGATCCGTCGTATCCCAGGCGGGTACTTGCATTCGCACCGGTGTGAACACGTTGGCATAGAAGCCGGTGAACGTTCCATCGGAGCGGTGAAACCGGCCCAGGTCGTACCAGCGCTTCGGGTAGGTGAACCAGACGACGGGCGCGTCGGGGTCGAGCACCACGCGCTCCGCAACCATCACCGGAGCGGAAAGCGGAGTTGCCTTCAGCAGCGTGACCACATACTCCCCCGCATCCTCCACCATGAGCTGGCGAAAAACGCCGTCCCGGTCCGGGAGACGGCGATAATGGATAGAGATGGTTTCGGCGCTCATTGGCTCGCTCGGAGCAATTCCACGCACCGCCCGGTGCCGACGTGCAAACCCGCTGGCGGGCAACGTGTCAAGCCGAGCTACCCCGCGAACCGCGGTCTATCTCGGCCCGGGAGCGGGAGTTCAGTGATCGCTCTTGACAGATCCCACGCCGCGGGGTTATCCCTTCCGGTAGCGAGGCTCGAACGATCGTTCGAGCGGCGGCTATCCCCTTGGCGCCGTTTGCGTTCGGTCTTCCCTTCCTGTGTCGCTGCGACCGCAGCGCTCCACAGGGGCCCCGCGGCTCTACCCCTCTCAAGGAGTCGCCTCATGAAGCGCATTTTCGCCCTGTTGCTGCCCCTGGCGCTGGTCGCGTGTCAGGACTCGTCCGAGCCGCTCACCCCGTCTACAGCCGAGCCGGTCCCATCGCTCAGCCAGGGACAGAGCGGGAGCCGGATCCCGGGCCAGTACATCATCGTGTTCAAGGAAGGTGTCACGGACGCTCCCGGCCTCGCCCGGCGGCTGACGGCGGCGAATGGCGGGTCACTACTCTTCACCTACGAGCACGCGATCAAAGGGTTTGCGGCGAAGTTGCCGGATGCGGCTGCGACGGCGCTTCGGAACAACCCCAACGTCGCGTACGTGGAGCAGGACCAGGTGATGCGGGCGATCGCTACGCAGAGCAACGCAACCTGGGGGCTGGACCGGGTGGACGCCCGCTCCGGGCTGGACGGTAGCTACACCTACAACGTGACGGGCAGCGGCGTCAACTCGTACGTCATCGATACCGGCATCCTCCTTTCCCACCAGGACTTCGGCGGGCGGGCCGTCACCGGCTTCGATGCCGTCACCGCCGGCGGGACGGCAACCGACTGCAACGGCCATGGCACCCACGTGGCCGGCACGATGGGCGGGAGCACCTGGGGTGTGGCGAAGGGGACGAAGCTGCACGCGGTCCGCGTCCTGGGCTGCAACGGCTCCGGCGCCTACAGCGGGGTGATCGCGGGCGTGGACTGGGTGACGGCTAACCACGTCAAACCCGCTGTCGCAAATATGTCACTCGGCGGGGGGGTGTCGACAGCTCTCGACGATGCAGTAAACCGCTCGATCGCCGCGGGAGTCAGCTACTCGATAGCCGCCGGCAACGGGGACCGTCTCGGCCTCCAGGTGGATGCCTGCACCGTATCTCCTGCCCGTGTCGGCGCCGCAATGACGATTGGCGCCACGACGCAGAGCGACGCGAAGACCTCCTGGTCCAACTACGGCAACTGCGTCGATTTCTTCGCTCCCGGCTACCAGATCACCTCCGCCTGGTACACCGGCAACACGGCTACCAACACGATCAGCGGCACCTCGATGGCGGCCCCGCACGTCGCGGGAGCGGCGGCGCTCTACCTGGAAACGAACAAGAGCGCCACGCCGCAACAGGTGCGCGATGCGCTCTACGACGCCACCACCAAGGGGATCGTCACCTCTTCCAGCACCGCGAACAACCACCTGCTCTACACGCTGGCCATTGGCAGCGGCGGAAGCACGCCACCGGCAAACAATCCGCCGAGTGCATCGTTCAGCTATACGACTTCGGGGTTGACGGCGAGCTTCATCGATGGCAGCACGGATTCGGAAGGCCCGATCGCGGCCTGGAGCTGGAACTTCGGCGACAACACCAGCTCGTCGGTGCAGAACCCGAGTCACACCTATACCGCGGGTGGTACCTACACCGTGAAGCTTACGGTGACGGACAATGGCGGTGCGACTAGCTCGTTCTCGAAGAGTGTAACCGTCAGTGGCGGCTCGAGTGGCGGCAATGGATGTCCTCCCGGGACTTCGCCCGCCGGCAAATCAGGCAAGTGCAAGTAGTCCATCTCACAAGAAGATTAGGGTAGCAGTCCGGAAGATCCGCTTCCCCAACCTGCTCCCGGGTCACCCCGCAGTGACGAAGGCCCCCACCCTGCCCAGGGTGGGGGCCTTCGGTCTTCCGCTGGATGGGTGCTCGCGACCCTTCTACCGCTGCGCCGCCGGGTTGATCACCTGCTCGGCGAGGCGGGTCAGCAGCTTGTCGGTCTCGCCCTCCTCATCGAGCGTCTTCTGCAGCAGCTTCTCGTGCTTCTTGTTGCCGAGCCGGTTCGCGAAGTTGCGGACCGTGCCGTAGCCAGCGATCTCGTAGTGCTCCGCCCGCAGCGCCGCGATCTTTTGTTGCGACACGGGGAGCGCGTAGTCGCTGAGCTCCGCGGGCTGTACCCACGCCCAGGCATCGCAGCCGAGCGCTCGCTCCGTACCGCCCGCCCGCTCGCAGCGGACGGCGTGATACGTCACATCGACGTGCGTGAAGCCGTGGCGAACGCTGCCGACCGCCTCGCCCGCCCGCACCTCCAGTCCGACTGTTTCCCGCGCCGCCCGCTCCGCGGCGGCTGCTGTAGTCTCGCCGCGCCGCCGCACCGCGCCGGGGAAGTTCCACATCCCGCCGAGCCGCGCGTCCACCGGGCGGCGGACGAGCAGCAGGCGGTCCTCTCGCTCGACCAAGGCGACGGCCGTGTCCTCGTGCGGCAGCGGCTTCCGCTTCTTCGGCAGGGGCCGCTGCTCCTGCGTGCCGCGCGCGTACGCGAGGCAGATCTCGCGGGCCGGGCACTCGGCGCAGCGCGGCCGGCGCGGCGTGCAGAGCGTGGCGCCGAGCTCCATCAGCGCCTGGTTCAGGTCGCCGGGCCGCTCGCCGGGGACGATCGCCTCCGCCAGGCGCCACAACGCCGCATCCGCCGGGGCGGGATCGTCCGTCCAGCGGGCAAAGACGCGGCGCACGTTTCCGTCGACGACGGGTTCCGCCTGTCCGAACGCGATCGACAGAACCGCGCCCGCGGTGTAGCGACCCACACCCGGCAATGCGCGGAACGCCTCCGGCTCGTCCGGCACCCGCCCGCCGAAGCGCTCCGCGACCTCGCGCACCGCGCGGTGCAGGTTGCGCGCGCGGGAGTAGTAGCCGAGCCCCTGCCACTGCTTCATCACGTCGTCCTGCGGCGCCTCGGCCAGCGACTGCAGCGTCGGAAAGCGCTGGAGCCACCGATCGAAGAACGGCTTCACCGTTTCCACGCGCGTCTGCTGCAGCATCACCTCGGAAAGCCAGACGCGGTACGGGTCCGGCGCTTCGCCGTCGGTCGCGCGCCAGGGTAGGTCGCGGCGGTGCGCGTCGTACCAGCGGAGCAGGTGGGCGCGGAGGGTGGGGAGGTGGGTAAAGAAGTCCATCGCTATGGCTTCAGCAACCGTAGGCGGGTGCGCGGCGGGTGTTGAGAACTGTGCGGATCCAAAAGCTATCCTGCTACCGGCGGGAATCACACACGGAGAAGCTGCTTTCCCGAGCGGCATACTCGATGATCAATCGGTTTGCCGCGATTGGTGATGAATAGCTTCCGGCGCTGCTTCGCTACCTCGTTCATCGATTGTAAACAGTGCGGTATGAATTCACCCGCGGAAATCGAAACGGGGACTCCCGAGTCGTCGGCACTCCCCGTGTCCGGGGTGCGCCGGGCAGACTTGGACATGATTCCTGCCTGCGTCCACAGGGTCGTGACTATCAACACCGTATCGGTTCACGCGTTCCCGGCGGGAAATCCGTCTCGCCTGCCCTGCCGGCTTCCTCCGGACCCGCTATTCTGCAATCCGCAGGCGGTTACGAAACAGTCGTATGTCTGATCGTCTTACCGCTACTCATCGTTGAAGATGCCGTGCTCCGCGACGCGAATGCCCCGCGCACCCTCGGTCACCACCACACTCAGCCGCTCTTGCCGAAACCCTCCGGGCGTGGCAAGATCGCACTGAATCTTCTGCTGCCACCTCGTTCGCTCCGCAAATCCTCGAATGAATCGATTGTCGCCCGCCACGCCCGCACCGGCCGT
>JBBSMO010000184.1:0-5550 GCA_038233155.1 Longimicrobiales bacterium | reverse complement strand
CGGAGCAGAGCACGCCGGACCTTCGCAGCCGCAACGCGCTGCAGGCCTGGGCCGATGCCTGGCTGCGCGAAGCGGGCGCGACCTACCTCGACGCGTACCGTGCCGCGACTGAAGGCGCCTCATTCGTGCCGGGCGACGAGGCGACGCTGCGCCGTGCGCTCGGTGCCTTCGAGCTCGAAAAAGCGATCTACGAGCTGGGCTACGAGATGAACAACCGGCCGCAGTGGATCTGGATCCCGGTGCTCGGGATCCGTGCGATCCTCGAGGAGCGGGCATGACGCCGCCGCTGATCTACAACCTGTTCCCGCGCCTGGCCGGCCCGACGACTCGCTGGGCCGAGCACGCCAGGCGAGCCCGCGACCTCGGGTTCAACTGGCTGTACCTGACCCCGTGGCACTATCCGGGGTTCAGCGGCAGCCTGTACGCGCCCAAGGAGTTCAGTCGCCTGAACCCGCTGTTTCTCCCCCCCGGTGCCGACGAGTACAGCCTCGATCCGCTGCGCACCGTGCTCGCCGAGATCACCGGGACCGGGCTGCGGCCGATGATGGATCTGGTCGTGAACCACACCTCCAAAGATTCGCCGCTGATCGACGAGCACCCCGAGTGGTACGTACGCGACGAGCACGGCGAGGTGGTCAGCCCGTTCGTGATCGACCCGGACGATCCGACCCTCAAGACCGTCTGGGGCGACCTCGCCGAGATCGACAATCAGGATTCGCCGGACCGAGACGCGCTCTGGGCATACTGGGCCGAAATGGTGCGCGACGCGCTGGATCTCGGGTTCCACGGCTTCCGCTGCGACGCCGCGTACAAGGTGCCCTCGGCGCTGTGGCGGATGCTGATCCGCGAAGCGCGGAGCATCGACCCCAAGGTGGAGTTCTTTGCGGAAACCTTGGGCGCGCCGACCGAGGACGTACGCGCGCTCAAAGCGGCCGGCTTCGACTACTTCTTTAATTCGAGCAAGTACTGGAACCTGAGCGAGCGGTGGGCGCTGGACCAGCACGAGGAGTTCGGCCGGATCGCGCCGTCGATCGCCTTCCCCGAGTCCCACGACACACCGCGCCTCGCCGCGGAAACCGAGGGGCGCGAGCAGGTACAGCGGCAGCGCTACGCGATCGCGGCGGCGTTCTCAGCCGGGCTGATGATGCCGATCGGGTATGAGTACGGCTTTCGCAAGCAGGTCAACGTGGTGCACACCCAGCCAAGCGACTGGGAGCGCCGCAGCTTTGATCTGCGCCCCTTCATTGCCCGCGTCAACGCGCTGAAGCGGGATCACCCCCTGCTCCACGGCGAGGGCACACTGCGTACGCCGTGGGGGCTGGACGGCGACGTGCTGCTGCTGGAACGCCGCAGCGCCGAGGCCGGCGACAACGTCGGCTACATCCTCGTCAACATGGTCTGGGACGAGCCGCGTGAGGTGCGGCTGCGAGGCGATCCACTCGGCGCGGTGGGGGGCGCGTTCCGCCTGTTCCGCGTCTGTCGCGACGACGCGCCGGTGCAAGGCGCCGCGATCCCCGACGTGCTGCGGCTGGATCCGGCCGAGGTCATCTATCTTCTGCCCCCACTGTGACGAACGCGAACCCTGCGGATCCGGACGTGCCCGCCCCACGGGGCGACTCGCTGCTGGACGTCCGCTGCAGCGGCGTGCTGCTGCACCCGACCTCGCTACCGGGGCACGGGATCGGCACGCTCGGCAGCGCCGCGCATCGGTGGGTCGATTGGCTCGCCGATGCCGGGCAGTCGCTCTGGCAGGTGCTGCCGGTGGTTCCGGTGGACCGGGGCGGGTCGCCCTACAACGGCCTGTCCGCCATGGCCGGCAACCCGCTGCTCATCGATCCCGAGCGCCTGCTGCAGCTTGGGCTGGTTGAAGAAGCCACAATCGCGGAGGCCGGGCTGCCGTCGCAGCGGGTCGATTTCGCCGCCGTCACGGAGTGGAACGACACGCTACTGCGCGCCGCGCACGCGGCGTTCCGCGCCGGCCGGGCGGCGACGTTGCGCCAGCCGTTCGCGGCATTCCAGGACCGCAACGTCGCCTGGCTGAGCGACTACACGCTGTTCGTGGCATTGCGCGAGCATCATGGGGGCGCGCCGTGGACGGAGTGGGACGCCGACATCCGATCTCGCGACCCGCGAGCGCTGAGCCACTGGCGCGTCGAGCTGTCGGATGCGGTCCAGCGGCATGCGTTCGCGCAATTTCTCTTCGACGAGCAGTGGGCGGAGCTGCGGAGCCATGCCCAACGCCGCGGCGTGCGCATTGTCGGCGACATTCCGATCTTCGTCGCGATGGACAGCGCCGACGTTTGGGCGCATCCCGAGCTGTTCAAGCTCGACGCGGCCGGCCGGCCCACCGTCGTTTCGGGCGTCCCGCCGGACTACTTCAGCGAGACCGGCCAGCGGTGGGGCAACCCGCTCTACCGCTGGGATGCGATGCGGGAGCGCGGATACCGGTGGTGGACGGAGCGGTTCCGTCGAACGCTGGAGCTGGTAGACATCGTGCGAATCGACCATTTCCGCGGCTTCGAGGCCGCCTGGGAGATCCCTGCGGAAGAGGAAACCGCGCTGCACGGCGAGTGGCGTCCGGGACCGGGTACGGAGCTGTTCGCCGCGGTCGAACGCGAGCTCGGAACGCTGCCGCTGGTGGCCGAAGACCTCGGCCTGATCACACCCGCGGTCGAGGCGCTTCGCGACGCGCTCGGCCTTCCCGGCATGCGAGTGCTGCACTTCGCGTTCGACGGCGAGCCCGATAACCCGCACCGTCCCGGTAACCATCCGGAGCGGAGCGTGGTGTACACCGGCACGCACGACAACGACACCAGCGTCGGCTGGTGGGAAGGCGCGGAGGCCGTCGTTCGCGCCGCATTCCGTAACCACACGGCGACAAGCGAGGCCGAGATCCAATGGCAGGTGATCCGTGCCGCGTTCGAATCCGCGGCGAACATCGCAATCGTCCCGTTGCAGGACGTGCTCGGGCTGGGCAGCGATGGCCGGATGAACACTCCCGGAACGGCGGCCGGTAACTGGACGTGGCGCTTCGCCGAGGAGATGCTGACCGCCGAGCTGCAGGAGCGGCTGGCGGGGCTCACCCGCGCAACCCACCGCGTGGCGCCGGCCGTCCTCGGTTCCCCATCCCCGACGAGGAGATTCTCATGAGCCAAACCGTCGCTCTGGTCACTGGCGGTGCGGGCAACATAGGCCGCGCGGTGACGCGCGCGTTCCTCGAAGCCGGCGCGCGCGTCGCGGTTCCCTTCTACAAGAGCGATCGGCCGGACGCGCTGGATTCGCTCCGAGAGGAATTCGATACGCACCTGCTCTCCTTCGCGCTGGACCTCACGACCGAGCGCGGCGCGGAGGCCGCGATCCATCAGGTCGTAGAGTGGGGCGGGGAACTGAACGCGGTCGCACACCTGATCGGCGCCTACGCCGGCGGTCAGCGGCTCGCGGATACGCCGCTCGCGACGTGGGAGCGGATGATGGACCTGAATCTCCGATCCGCGTACCTTGTCTCGCGCTTTGCGATTCCCGCCATGCTCGGCGTCGGCGGCGGCTCACTCGTGTTCGTCTCGTCGCGCGCTGCGCGGCAGGGATCCGGCGGGCAGGCGGCGTACGCGATCGCCAAAGGCGGTCTGCTCACCCTGGTTCGCGCGCTCGCGGAAGAGTACGGCGCGGAGGGAATTCGCACCAACGCCGTGCTCCCCGGGATCGTTGATACGGAATCGAACCGCAGAAACCTGCCGGATGCAGATGGGTCCGGGTGGACGCAACCGGAAGAAATCGCGCGGACGATCCTGTTTCTTGCCTCGCCCGCCGCTGCTGCCGTCAATGGCGCAGCCCTGCCGGTTTACGGACGGAGCTGATCGCGCGATCGAGCCGGGTGGAACGCTCCTTGCTCACCCCACTCGGCTGCCGAACCGGTCACGCCGTAGCTGGGCGGCTCCGGACCGCCGCATTGTTCATACGTACGCTGGAGAGTTTATGAATCGTTCGAAGCTGCTGCTCCTCGTTGCGATGCCGCTCGCCTTCGCCGCATGCGCGGACAATGAGGCAGAGGTGGAACCGGGAGCCGATGTTGCCGTTGTTCCCGTGACTACGCCGGCGCCCGGGATGGGCACCGACATGATGATGGGCTCCAACATGGCCGGCATGGAGCAGATGGTAAACATGGCGGCGGTGGGGAACTCGGGCGTGAGCGGGCAGGCAACGTTGAACCCGCAGGGCAGCCAGACGCAAGTCATGCTAACTCTGAACGGTCTGGCGCCGAACAGCGCGCACGCCGGCCACATCCACATGGGCACCTGTGCCAGCCTTGGCAACGTCGTTCAGCCGCTCCCCGAGGTGACCGCGGATGCGAGCGGGAGCGGAATGGTATCCGAAACGGTGCCTCTGGATCCCGCGACGGTGCTGAACGGCCAGCACATCATCGCATACCATCAGGATCCGGGTGAGAACCACGGCGCGACGATCGTTTGTGGGAGCATTCCACAGATGTCGATGTGACGCTGGCCGCGCGTGGCGACGCCCGGGGGATGGCCGGGCGGTTGACCCGCTGCGGAATCGGCGGTATGCTTTGTTGGCCGCGCCGGGCAGACGCGCTGCGGATCCGCAGGAGCGGCTTCTACCCGCTCCCGGAAGGTTGCTGCTCAGAGCGAAGCCGTCGAAAGGCGGTGGCGCAGAGCTACGGGACTACGGCAACTCGGTTGCTACGTCCGCCGGGCCGCCAGCACCGATCGACACGTGTCGAGCGCTGGCGGCCTTTTTACGTGGCCCGACAGCCTGTCCGGTGAGGGTCACGTCGAGCAGTTCCCGCCGGGTCCGAGGCGGCCCGGTTCGATTCACAAAACCTGAATTAGGAGGAATTACGATGAAGAACCTGATCAAAAGCTCGCTGCTCCCCCTCGCGATGTTCACTGTGGTGGCGTGTGCGCCGCAGGAAGAGCCGGCGATGCAGCCTGAGCCGGTTGCGGAAGCCGGCGTGGCGGCCGATGCAGGCGTCGCAACGACGACCAACGCCGACACATCCGTGATGGCGACCCCGGCGCCAATGACGCCCATGATGCCGGCCGGCCCGCAGACGCTTACGCTGATGCCGATGGGCACCGCGGGAGTCAACGGCGAAGTGATGCTCAGCGCCGCTCCGGCGGACCCCGCCGCGGCGCCGGGCACGCCGGCTGCCGAGGGGCAGACCGAGGTGACCGTTCGGCTGAACGATGCCACCGGCCCGGCGGCGCTGCCGGTATTCCTGTACCGTGGCACCTGTGCCATGCCGCAGGCTATGGTCGGCTCGGTGCTGGTCGTGCCCGTGCAGGGCGAGGGCATGGCGATGGAGACCGCTATGATCCCGGCGCCAATGGCAACGCTGATGGGTGGTGAGCTCAACATCCAGGTGCACCCGACGGGGAGCGCACCGAGCACGGCGCTCGCCTGCGCCAACCTGATGCTGAAGGGCGGCGGGATGTAATCGGGTCGGGGGGGGGGGGGGGGGGGGCCCCCCCCGCGAAACCCGGCCGCACACCCCCCGAGGGGGGGGCGGGGGGGGGAGGGGGGGGGGGGGGG
>JBBSMO010000183.1:0-5558 GCA_038233155.1 Longimicrobiales bacterium | reverse complement strand
CGGTGTCTTCGAAGTCAAGCGAGTAGGCCGACGTATCCACCCGCACGGTCAGCGCCCGCAGCTGCTGATGTGACTGGTCTGGCATGCCGTCCACGCGCATGCACGGTAGCACGTCAATGCGGAAGCGGTTCGTGTCCAGGTTGGCTGCGAGCAGGCGGACTTCGGTCTCCTCGCCGCCGACCACCAGCCATGCGAACACCCAGAGCACCCGGATCGGCTTCCCGGCTTCGCTCTCCTTCCCACGATCCATAGCCCGGCGGGAAGCGGCCGTCGCACCCGGCATCAGAACTCGAACACTGCCTGAATGGAATGCCGTTCCCGCGCTGCTAGCTGCTGCATGAACTCAGGAGCGTCATCGAAGGTGATTGCGTCGGTGATTAGGTGCTCGCGGATCAGATCGCCACGCTCGCGCAGCAGGTCCATGGTCTCGGAAGCCAGGCGCGCCCGGTTCCATGAGTGGTTCAGACCGCGCGGGACCCGGCCGATTTGGGACCAGCGGAGCGCGAGGCCGTTGTGGTGGAACTCCTCGCCGAGCCGCACTGCGTCGGCGCCGCCCTGATAAAAGGCGAGATCGATCACCGCACCCTGCGGCCGCAGACAGCGCAACGCCATCTGCAGGTATTCGGGCAGGCCCCGGCACTGGAACACCACGTCCGCGCCCCGGTTCGCGCCGTCGTCGTGCCAGAGATCCTTGCACCAGCCGGCGATGTCGATCTCCGACTCGTCCAGCGGCACCAGCCCGAGCGCGCCGGCGGCCTGCAGACGCGCTGGCGTCCGATCTGCGATGGCCACCTCGGCGGCACCGTAGAAGCGCGCGAACAGCGCCGTCAGCAGACCGACCACCCCTGCGCCGGTAACCAGCACGCGGCGACCTGCGACACCCTCCGAAATGTCGCGCACGCCGGTCCCGAACAGCTCGGCTGCCGCGTGCAGGATGCCGTTCGCGCAGATCGGCCCCATCTGCGCCGCGTATATGCCGAGCACCGCATCGACATCTTCGGGAATGGGAACGAAAAAGTCGCGTGCACCATGCGCTATGTGCCCGCTCTTGTGGCCGAAGGACATCCCCACTATCTCACCCTCCCCGACAGCGGGTGACCGGGACTCGACCACCCGTCCTACCTCCATGTAGCCGAGGAAGGGTACCGGGAACGCTGCGCCCGGCTCTCCGTCGCGAAACACGCCCCGATCCGCATCCCAGCGCGAGTGCAGGTAAGGGTTGGTACCCTTCAGAAAGGTCAGCTCGGTGCCTGCGGAGAGGCCGCTGTACAACGTCTCGACGCGGAACTCGCCGTCTCCGGCCGGACCCTGGTTATATTCCCAGATGTACGGCTCCCCTTCCCGTTCGATGCCGAGGACGCGGACGTTCGGGATGTCAGACACCTGCTCCCTCCGCGTACGGCTGAATCTGGACCGGCTCGCCATTCGCTGCCGAACGGACCATGCCGAGCGCCACGCGGTGCGTGCGCAACGCCTCCGTGTACGAAACCCGTATGCGATCGTCCCCGCCGGCGGCCGCATTCAGAAAGTCGCGGTCCTGCTGGACCACCGGGTCCCGTTCCGTGCCGCGGGTCGGGCGCCCCTGTCCCACGTCGATCATCATCTCGTGCTCGTGCAGCTCGATGGCCATGCCCGGGGAGAACAGGTGCAGACCGACCCGATGCCCCCAGTTCAGCAGGCAGGTGCTGGCGATGTTGCCCACGGCGCCGGTCGCGAACTCGAGCGTCGCGGCGGAAGCATCATCCACATCCAGGTTCGGGAAATCCTCGCGATGCGTTCTGGACCCGGTGGCGTATACCCGTTCCACCTCGCCCACCAGCAGCCGGGCAAGATCGATGATGTGCGTGGTCTGCTCGACGGTCTGCCCGCCCGAGGCATTGCGGCGGTGCCACCAAGCAGGCGGTGGAGTGTCCGCCAGCCAGTACCCGAGCGCCAGACGCGCCGGATTATCCGCCAGGCGGTGTTGAGCCTCCTCGACTGTGTCCATATAGCGCCAATGATAGCCAGCCGCCGTTACCAGCCCGCGCTGCTCGATTGCAATCCCGGTGCGCTCTGCCGTTTTGAGATCCCGGCTGAGCGGCTTCTCGACGAGGAAGGGAATGTTCAACTCGACTGCGTCGTGCTCGGGTTCGCCATGGGCAAAGGGGGGAACGCATATGAACAGCGCATCTATCGGCTCCCGATCCAGCATAGCGCGGTGATCGGTGTACGAAGCCGCCCCCACCCGCGCGGCGAGCTGGCCCGCGCGCGCGGCGTCGGGATCGGCGAACGCTGCTACTCGCACGCCGTCGAACTGCTCGAGCACCCCCAGATGCCGCTGGGCGATGCCGCCGGAGCCCACGAATCCAACGTTCAATGATTCATCCTTGCGGTGTGGTTGATGACGTCGCAGGCGGCGCCCGCCGGCTCGCCCATTCCTGCTTGCCATGGCTGCTTCGAACGATCTCGCGAGCGCACCCCGAGCACCGACCGGTAAACGCCCACGGTTTCCGCCGCCATCCGCGCGGCAGTGAACTCGTCGTAAAAGCGCCGCCGGCCGGCGCGCCCCATTGCGCGTGCCGCGTGAGGCGCGGCCAGAACGGAGATCAATGCGTTGGCGAGCGCGCGGGGGGCGCCGGCTTCCACCAGCAGCCCGGTTCGTCCGTCAACAACGACTTCATCCGTTCCGCAGACGCGCGTCGCGACTACTGGCAGACCCGCGGCCATGGCTTCGAGCGCGACTAGCGGCAGTCCTTCAAAGCGTGACGGCAGCACCAGCACCTCAGAGGCGGCCAGCAGATCCGGCACGTCTGCTATAGTGCCTGGAAAGTGAACGTGTTCGCCGATCCCCGTCGTGCGCACGCGGTTCGTCAACTCTTGGAAGAGGGGGCCGGTGCCTACCCAGAGAAAGTGCGCATCCGGCACGCGCTCGATAACCGGCGGCACCGCCTGAAGCAGGTCATGGTAACCCTTCTGTTCGGTGAATCGTGCCACGGTGACCACCAGCCGCGCGCCCCGGGGGATGTTCGGCAGCCGGCGCCGCACGGCGGCTGGGCCGGCGGATGGCGTTCGTGCGTCTATGCCGTTGCGGACCACGCAGAGACGATGCGCATCGACGCCGGCCGCAGCGAAGCTGTCCCGCACACCCGCCGACACGCAGATGATGCGGTCGCAGTGTTCAGTCATCTCCCGATGCTCCCGCTGCTGCGCCGGGTCGGTAAGCAGATAGGGGAGGTGCTCGGTACGCACTGTCGCAACGCGCGCGAGCGGGCCGGCGTACACCCCGTGATGCCCCTCCCACCCAATGCCCGCGTGCACATGAAGCACATCGACCGCCCGCTGCTCGAGCCACGCGGCGAAGGCCCCCTCGGCACCAGCATCACGAACGGCAATCGGCGCCGCCTCGATCCCCCGCGCGCGCGCCGCCTCGAGGAGGGCATCCCCGCCAGCGCTGCTGGGGCACACCAGCGCCACCTGGTGCTCGCGCGCCAGATGGTATGCGAGCGTGAGCATGTGAGCCCCAACGCCCGACGGTACCAGGCTGTCGGTGAACAGGCAGACGGATAGCGGCCTCATGCCGGAACGATCGCTTGTTGAAACAACGCCTGCTGCCGGCGCAGCTCGGCCGCCAGTTCGCCGGCAGCGGGCCGATTGCCCTGCTCGTCCGCGTACCCCCAGAGACCGTTCGGACAGTGGCGGTCATCGTCCCAACCGGGGTGATCGTTGATCGGATAGATGCAGATTCCCTCGAGCGGCACTCCGGCCGCCATCGCGGCGCGCGCCTCTCCGCAGACGTAACGGAGCCACCTGGCGCGCCCGTCACCCTCGATGCCGGTCTCCGCGATTAGCATCGGGCGGCCATACCGCCGGTGTACCTCCGTGAGCAGATGCCGCAGCGGCAGGTACTGCGGTTCCCCGCGCTCCAGAGTGGGGCCGCAGTGGATCCATTGATTGTTGTGGTAATAGTTGACGCCCACAACATCCAGGTATTCCGGGCGCCCGCCCAACCCGGGCGACCGCAGGCCCGCGAGCATGTCCCAACTATGGAACTGTGCGGCCGTATGACGCTCGGCCGGGCCGGCATCTTCCGGGCGTTGCGGGTCCGGCACAATGCGGATCACCGGGTCCGTGTGAACGATGCGCGCGCCGGGCGCCACCTCCCATACGGCTTCGATCCCGGCAATCGATGCACGGACGAGCTGCGCCTTCAGCTCGTCCGCACGCCCTTCGCCGAAGGGAAAGATCCAGCCGGCGTCCCCCGCCGCCCATGCAAAAAAGGAAATCTCGTTAATGGGAGAAAACAGCGGCGGGATTTCAGATTCGGAGCCAATCACCCGCGCCGCCTCCTTCGCGAAGCGCGCGAAGCGGTCTACGAATGCCGCAGAGAACACGTCCAGCTCCTCGGGCCACCCGTAGTGCCACAGATCCCAGATCACCTGCACACCTGCCTCGCGCGCGGCGCGGATCATCGGGAGGTCGCCTGCGAAGCGAAATACACCGGGAGTAGCTTCGATGCGGTGCCAGCGCAAACCGTCTCGCGCAGCCAGGAGCCCGGCGGCCACCAGCCGGCGGTAGTCGAGGCCGGCGAAGCGGTCGTGCCTGCTGCTCTGCGTGACGTCGTTGCGGCGCACGCGGGTGAGATGCGTCGAAGACTCGAAGCCGCCCAGAAAGAAGCTTGGAAAGATTCCTTCGAAGTCCCTCTTGGCTCCCCCGAGCTTCACATCTCCATCAAAACACATGGCATAAACCTTGAACAACCACGGCTCGCCTCACACCGGGGCCTGAATATTCGTTGGACTTTCCTCGTGTCCCCGGGACAGCCGGTGCAAAGATCCAACTCGGCCGCCGGCGCGTTGCAGGTACCGCGCCAGATGGACCTGGTCTGCCTCTCTCACCTGCGCTGGGACTTCGTGTTTCAGCGACCCCAGCACCTGATGACTCGCTTCGCGCGGGGCGGGCGAGTTTTTTTCGTGGAAGAGCCGGTATACCACGACGGGGCTCCCAGTCTCGATCAACGGACGGCGGAGGGCGGGGTTCAGGTGGTGGTTCCGCATCTGCCGCATGGTTCGTTGCCGGAAGAGGCGGAAGCGGCGCAGCGCTACCTGCTGGCCGAGCTCCTGGATGCGGAAAACATCGAGCACTACGTGCTCTGGTACTACACGCCGATGGCGCTCGGCTTCAGCGACGATCTCCGGCCGGCGGTCACGGTATTCGACTCGATGGACGAGCTCTCGATGTTCGACTTCGCGCCGCCCGAGCTGCTGGCTCGCGAAGAGGAGCTCTTCCGCCGCGCAGACGTGGTATTCACAGGCGGCCAAAGCCTGTATGAGGCGAAGCGGGACCGGCACCCTAACGTGCGTCTGTTCGCCAGCAGCATCGACCGCGACCACTGCGCAGCAGCCCGCGCGGGGGGCGCCGAGCCGCCAGAGCAGGCCGGCATCGCTCGCCCCCGCCTCGGCTTCTTCGGCGTGATCGACGAGCGCATAGATCGCGAGCTGCTCGCCGAACTCGCGGACGCCCGCCCGGACTGGCACCTGGTCATGATCGGACCCGTGGTGAAAATCGATCCCGGCCAGCTT
>JBBSMO010000182.1:0-5596 GCA_038233155.1 Longimicrobiales bacterium | reverse complement strand
GACGAGCCCGACTCGGCGGCGGCGGTCGCGCGGCTCGCGCTCGCGAATCACCGGTGCCCCGACGCCACTGAGTTCGAAGCGCTGCTCGATCAGATCGCCGCGCCGCCACCGGGGTGGGCCGATGCGCTCGCAATGGTCGCGGCGGCTCCCTCGCTCGGGCGCTGGCGCTCGCTGATCCAGTGGGCGCCGCCGGACCGCCTGTACCACTGGCACCGCGAGGCGGTCCGCCGGCTGCGCGTGCTGGGCGTGGACGGCGACGTGCTCTTCACCTGCGCCTGCAACACGGGCCTGACGTCCGACACGATCGCAATGGTGCAGGAGGGGTGCGTTTCCCCCGCGGCGATCCTCAAGCGCGCAGAGGTGGCCGGCGCGGCGAAGGGTACCTACCTCGGACTGGCCGCGGAAGCCACCTTTCTCACGGGCGACATGCTCGGCGCGGTGCGGCTGCTGAGGGCGAGTATCGCTCATGAGAATGATTGGTGCACCGCGCTGCCGCACGTGTGGTTCATCCGCGAGAACGCGACTGCCGAGCAGAAGCTGCTGCTGGACCGCGCGGGAATCCCCGCCGTGTAGAGGACCGGCTTCCCCTCGCGCAATGATCCATCCGTGCATCTAATCGAGGTGCCGGCGGCCTTCGCCGCGGCTACACGCGAGCGCGAAGGAGCCCGGGGTGAGGCGTGGCTCAACGAGTTGCCGCATCTCGTGCGCACGCTCTGCCGCGAATGGCGCCTGCTCGAAGACGGCCCGGTGATGCACGGTTATCTCGCCCTCGTTGTGCCTGTCGCACGGGGTGGAGCGTCGAAATCATGGTCGATGCGGGTACCGCCCTGCGGGCATCGCTCCTGACCCCGATGTGCCGGCTCGAACCTCACCCTGCGCAATCACTCCAGTCGAGCGCCATGTGGATCAGCAGGCCCAGCCCGATCAGATGGAACCGGCGCGCGACGGGCCGCAGGCCGGCAGTGCCCGCCTCGCGGGGGAGCATGAGCGGGAGCACGAAGGCAGCGGCATACAGTGCGATGGCGGGCGTGGTGTGCAGCGGGTGGAAGCCGATCGAGCAGCGCGCCGGGTCGTAGACAGGGTTCGCGAGCAGGTGATCGAGATCGACGAGCAGCGTCGCGATCATCAGCAACGCAGCCATACGCCAGCGGGTGCGGTAGATCGCCAGCGCGACCGCGACGGGGACGACGAAGTGAAGTGCAATGTGAAGCATTGTCCGAATGATACGGCCGGCTGGGTTGTGCGGCTACTACCCGCGGGAGAGCGAATGAGCCAGCACGCCCGACTGCAACTGCTTGAGCGCACCCGCGAGAGCACGGTCCGTGATTCCAGGCAGCTGGTCACGGATCTCGGAATATCGGGCCGGCTGCTCGCCCACTGCGCAAAGCACGGGCAACGGCCACTTTCGGAAACTCGCCTCCTCCGCAGCGCTGTTGTCTAGCGCCACCGTTACCAATATGCATCCGGCCGCAGCGCCGCCCGCGACAACGAAGCTCATGGGCAAGACGAGGGGCACTGGGCAGAGAACTTCTTGGTAGCGGGATTCGCCCCAAGACAACCCGGTGGCAAGCTCGGCACCGTTGCTGCCGCGGTTCGACGCAGAAGGGGCCGGTTGTCTTGCGGCGCCCCGCCACGGTGCGCACCCGTAGCGCAGTTGCACCACACTTTTTCCGCCCCGCCAGGCACGCACCTTCCATCCCGGTCGGAGAACGGCCGGTCCGTGCACTCACCCCATAGCGCCGCTGGCGCTTGACGCCCGCGCTCCCAGCCGTGAAGATGCTGTGCTGGCCATGAATCCCCGCACTCCGGACCCGCTTGGCCCATACGCCGGCTGTTGAAGACTACCTGAAGGCGATTTGGTCGCTGCAGCAGGCCGCCGCGCCGGTGGCGACTTCGAGTATCGCCAACCGCCTGGGTGTGAGCGCCGCGTCGGTCACCTCGATGGTGAAGCGGCTCGCGGAGCAGGAGCTGTTGGTCCATGAACCGTATCGCGGGGCCCGCCTCACGACGGCGGGCGAGACGGCGGCGCTGCGGGTGATCCGGCGCCACCGCATTATCGAGTCGTTTCTGGCGGACGTGCTCGGCTATGCGTGGGATCGGGTGCACGAGGAGGCGGAGCGACTCGAGCACGCCGCGAGTGACGAGCTGATCGACCGGCTGGCGGGGCTGCTCGGCCGCCCCGCGCGGGACCCCCACGGCAGCGCGATTCCCACGGCGGCGGGAGAGCTGGATCGCGCCGCGCACCCGACACTGGCAGAGCTGCCCAGGGGCGAGAGCGCCCGGGTGATCGAGGTGCAGGTAGCCGAGCCGGAGCAGCTCCGGTACATCGGTTCGCTCGGGCTTTACCCGGGCGCACGCGTCGAGGTGATCGAGCGCGCGCCCTTCGAAGGGCCGCTGGTGCTGCGCGTACAGGGCGAACAGCAGTATCTCGCGCACCCGCTGGCCGCCCGCATCCGCGTCGCCGCCGATGGCGCTGGCTGAGCGGCAGGTGCCTGGCGGCTGCCCGGCCTCTGCCGGTTCGCGCCGGTTCCGCGGCCACCTGCGCCGGCTGGAGCCGGTATTCCAGGCCTTGCGCGCGAGCGGGCGGACGGACCGGCTGGTGCTCGGAATCCTTGCGGTCGAGGGCTTCCTGCGACCCGCCCCCCAACGCGCGGGCGAGTACCTGCTGTGGATCGCTTGCAGCGTTCGGCCCGCGCCGCGCTGCGACCTGCTGAGCGTCGGGCTGAGCCAAGTGCAACTCCGCCATTGGGCGGCACTCGGCGCTCTGCCTGGTACCTCATACTCACGGAGCTCGCTGGCCATCGTGATGTCCGCTTCTGCCAACTACGATGTCTGCCGCGACTATCTCGCGCTCCATGCCGACAATACGGCTACGGCGCCGCTGGCCGATGTGGTGAAGCACTACACCGGCGGCCGCTCGCGCCGCTATCTGCGGCTGCTGGTGACCGCCTTGTCAGCCATCGACGCGGAAGCTGACAGGGAGCGCAGCGCGGCAGTGCCGAAGCGCCGTAGAAGCCAGCGCCCGCACCGGTAAAGGCATGTAGTCCGCGCCGCCTTCGCGGGTGTGACAACAAAAGCGCAGCGCTGGCGCGGGCTGGCGCGATGCGGCCTGCGGCTGCATCCTGTGTGGACGCAGCGTTTCTGCGAACACTTCCGATTCGAGATCAAAGCGATCATGGGCGATTGGTTCGGGCGGGCGGGGCGTTCGGTGGCACTGCTGCTAGTGCTCGCCGGCTGTGGGCCGCGCGCTGCTGCGCCGGGGAGCGGCGGAGCCGGTGCTGCCGTGGCAGCGGAGCAAGTTGAAACAGGGGCCTTCGTCGGCACGGTAGGCCGGGATACCGTAATGATTGAAGAATTCCGCCGCTCGGCCGCGCGGCTTGAAGGGCGACAACTGGTACGTACGCCGCGGGTGCAGATCCGCGAGTACGAAGCAGAGCTGGCCGCCGATGGCACCATCTCCCGCTTTGGGATCTCCTACCGGGCGCCTGGCTCAGAGGCGGCGGAGAGCCGCGCAACCGTCGAATTCGGTGGCGGCCAGGCCGCAACGACAGTGATCCGCGGCGACAGCACCCAGACATTCGAGGTGGCGACCGGGGGCGAGGTGCTCCCCTTCATCCCCTACTCGATTGCGCTGTACGAGCTGCCCCTGCTGCGGCTCCGTGGGTCGCAGGCGGACTCGCTCCCGTTCGAGCTGCTCTCGATGGGCGCGCGGCAGCCCGGCCGCGGCGGAGCTGCCCGGTTGGGCGAGGATTCGGTGCTGCTGCGCAACACGGCCGGCGAGAACCGGCTGAGGGTGGGCCCGGACGGGCGCCTCCTCGCCTGGGATGGCCGCGGCTCGACACTGAAGCTGTTTGCGGAGCGCGCGGCCTTCGTTGACTTCGACGGCTTGGCAGCCGCGTTCGCCGCGCGCGAGGCAGCGGGCAGCGGGCTGGGGACCCTGTCGCCGCGGGACACTACGCGCGCAACCATCGGCGGCGCGGAGCTGGCAGTCGAATACAGCCGCCCCCGCCGGCGCGGCCGCACTCTCTTCCCGGATGTGGTACCGTGGGGCGAGGTGTGGCGGACGGGCGCCAACCAGGCGACGCACTTCAGCACCAGCCGCGACCTGGAAGTCGGCGGCGTGGCGGTACCGGCGGGTAGCTACACACTGTGGACGATTCCCGGGCCGGACGAATGGCAGCTCGTCATCAACCGGCAGACGGGACAGTGGGGAACCGCGTATGACCCGGCCCGGGATCTGGCGCGCATCCCAATGAGGAGCAGCCGGGCAGCGCAGCCCGTAGATCAGTTCACCATCTCTATCACCCGCGACGGCGACACAGCGGGCACCCTTGCGATGGAGTGGGGCGATCGGCGTGTCACGGTTCCCGTGCACGTCCGTTGAAGGTGCGCAGCGGGGCCGCCGGGTGTCGCGGGTGACTGCCCCGGAAGCCGTGCCGCCCGCGCCAGAGCCGCGGCTCTGGTGGCAGCGGGGCGTCATCTACCAGATCTACCCGCGCTCCTTCCAGGACAGCAACGGCGATGGAATCGGCGATCTGCGCGGCATCACCCAGCGGCTGGACCATATCGAGTGGCTCGGGATCGAGGCCATCTGGATCTCGCCGGTCTACCCCTCGCCGATGGTGGATTTTGGCTACGATGTCACCGACTTTCGTGGCATCGACCCCGTATTCGGCACTCTGAGCGACTTTGACGAACTGCTGGCTGCTGCGCACGCGCGCGGCATCCGCATCATCATGGACTTCATCCCCAATCACACTTCGGACCGGCACCCCTGGTTCGCCGAGGCGAGGGCGTCACGCGACAACCCGCAGCGCGACTGGTATTTGTGGCATGACCCGGCGCCGGAAGGCGGCCCGCCCAACAACTGGCTGAGCAACTTTGGCGGCAGCGCCTGGACATTGGATGAGGCGACCGGGCAGTATTTCTATCACGCCTACCTTCCGCAGCAGCCGGATCTCAACTGGCGCAACCCGGCGGTACAGAGGGAGATGTTGGATACTCTGCGCTTCTGGCTTGGGCGCGGCGTGGATGGCTTCCGCATCGATGCGCTTCGCCAGCTCGTCAAGGATGATCAATGGCGGGACAACCCGCCGAACCCCGATCACCAGCCGGAGCAGGGGCCGTACGAGGCGCTGCTGCCGCTGTATACGACCGACCGGCCCGAGGTGCTCGGTGTCGTCGGGCAGATGCGCCGCTTAGCAGACGAGTACCCCGAGACGGTCCTGATCGGCGAGCTGTACCTCCCCATCCCCCGGCTGATGGCGTACTACGGCGCAACGGACGGGGCCGGGCTCCACCTGCCGGCCAACTTCCACCTGCTCTCGGTGCCGTGGAATGCCGCCTCGGTCGCGGCGCTGGTCGAGGAGTACGAAACCGCGCTGCCGCCTCACGGGTGGCCGAACTGGGTGCTCGGCAACCATGACCGCAGCCGGCTGGCATCGCGCGTCAGCGCGGACCAGGCGCGGCTCGCAGCCATGCTGCTGCTCACCCTGCGCGGCACGCCCACGCTTTACTACGGCGACGAGATCGGAATGCAGGACATCCAGGTGCCGCCGGACCAGGTGCAGGACCCGTGGGAGAAGCGGGTGCCGGG
>JBBSMO010000181.1:0-5604 GCA_038233155.1 Longimicrobiales bacterium | reverse complement strand
GAAAGAGATCTTCCGAAAGCGGAAACAAGGGCGCGGCGGCGGCACTATCCCGGTTGATCCGCTGGACGTTCATCCCATCGCCCCGCAACTGCAGAAAGAACACTTCGGACCCGAATGGGTGGGGTTCCGGGGCGACAGCCCGACTGGTAACCCGCGTCAGCGGGTGCGACTCTCCGGTAGCCAGGGAGATGACCTCTAGATTGGGGATCCCCTCCGCCTCGGAAACCGCGACGATCGAATCGCCCCCGGGAAGGAAGGTGGCGTCATAGCGGCTCGCACCGTCCGGCGCGGGAAGGTACCGCAAAGGCGCGCCGTCCTGGTCGGTGATCGCCAACCGCCAACGGCCGTCGCGCTGAACCGAGACGACGACTTGCCGCCCGTTTGGCGAGTACCGCGGTCGCGAGAACACCAGATCCGGGTACCCAGTATGGATGGTAACCACAGCGCCCGTTTCGAGATCTACGCGGACCAAATCACAGATTCCATTCAGGCAGCGCACGCCTACCGCTGTGCGGCCTGCGGGCGAGGGGTCCGCGTCGCGAACTCCAGCCCCCTTCGTGACCCGCAGCAGATCTCCGGCCGCCCAATCCCAAAGGAAGAGGTCGGGCCGGAAGGTGCCGTCGCCGAGTGGTTCCGAGCGGCTGACCAGCACGTAACGGCCGTCGGGAAGGAAGCGTGGCGACAGGTGCGGCCGCCCGTCTACCGGGCGCAGCACCGCCAGCGCCCGCCGTGGTTCAGGGCCGGCTTGCAGCGCGGGAACGTCTTCCGGGTCCCGCCGCAGCAATTGGGCTCGCGCTTGTGCGGCCCGCGGGTCAGGCGCGTCTTGCCCGGTGTTCCAGATCACTACACGTGAAGGGCGGTCGCGCGCCCCGATCTCGATGGCCATTCGCCCGCCGTCGGGAGAGAGCGCGGGGTCGCCGGTGAACCAGTCCATCCGCTGGAAGGTCGCCCCATCCACGATTTCCGAACGTTCGAGCGCCGCCTCGACCGCTAGAGAGCGGCGGGTGAGTTCGAGAGTGAACTGCCCGTACAGGCTTTCCGGCGAGTCCCCGTACACACCGCGGAACGCTTCCGCGAAGGAGCGCCGCTCACGCGCGCTCAGGCGCCGCCATAGCGAGTTCAAGCTCTCATCGCCGTGCTCGTCGGCGAGCCATTCGAGAAACGCGGAGCCGACGAGGTACGCCATGCGCCCGCCGAAGAAACGATCTGAGCTGGACAGTTGGCTGTATGCCGGGAGCTTTCCCTCGAGCGCCCACTGCCGCAGCACTGCCGCCCGGAACGCGCCGTGCGGCCGGCCCGAGCCGGTCAGCCGCCCTTCGATGTAGGTGGCATACCCCTCCATCGCCCAACGCGGGGCACGACGGGCAATGGGGCCTACCTGAACCGGGAGCAGGCGCCAGAGAGCACGTTCGCGCGGGTTGCGCGAGGGGAAGGTAAGGTGGGCCAAGTGCCCGTATTCGTGCACAGCCAGCAGATCCGACCAGCCGCGGTTGTGCCCCACATCCGAACGCGGGCCGGGTGGCGTGGGCCACAGGATCAGCGTCGGTGCATCCAAAAAAGACAACGCAGAGCCGTTCGACAGGTTGTACGGGTCCATCACCAGCACGGTGATGCGATTTTCCGGTGAGTTGCCGACTACCTCGGAAACCCCGGCATGGACCGCCTCGAGCCGTGCAGCCAGCGGCAATGTCCACTCGGCCATGGCGTGCGGGTAGTGAACGATGAAGTTCGGCGTTTCTACCGTCCGCCAGTCGGCGAACGGCTGGGTAGGCAGCAGGGGCGCTTGCGCGGCGGCGCTGCTCCAAGGCAGCGCTGCACCGGCGAGTGCGCAAAGGGCAAGCAGACTGACGAGTCGCGTTGCGATCATAGCTACAGTCAACGTCCGAGATGCTCAGTGCGTGACGACATTCGCCATTCCGGGCGGGAGATCGGAAGCAACATCGACATCCTGCATCATAGGGAGGAGGGCGGGTTCTACGCCACCTGCGCGGAGCCGCTCCCTCGTGTCGCCGAACACGGCTGGGGTACTCCACGGGATGTCACGGAAGATACCCGGCACCAGCCTCCTCAGGCCTAGAAGGTAGTAGCCGCCATCCGCCGCGGGGCCAATCGAGGCCTCCGCATCTCGAAGCCCGGAAAAGCCCGCCGCGAGGGTAGCGCTACTCACACTAGGCAGATCTGATCCGATCACAACCACTTCCCGGAAGCCTTCGCAGAACGCATCCGAGAAGCCGCGGTGAAGGCGGTCGCCGAGCGAACCGGAACCCTGGAACCGATAACCGGCAGGCGAGCCGAGCCAATGCCGCACGGCAGCTTCTCCGCGGCGGGGAGTGAACAGCACCCTGAGTTGCACCGCCGGCACGAAGGAACGGGCGGCGTCTACCGCGCGCTGGGCCAACGTGCGATACACCTCGAGAGCTGCCGCTTCCCCAATCTCCGCCGCGAGCCGCGTTTTCACCATCCCCCGCGCGGGCTCCCGCACGAATACGAGGATGATACGCGAAGGCGCTCCGGGCGCCCGGCCTCCAGAATTGGGGTTGCGTAGCGAACAGCGTTCAAACCGATTCATTCTGGTTCCACACTTGATGCGCAACGGTGTTCCGGCGCCAGCCGGTGGCCCGTCTCATGCACTTAGGTTCCACCCCTAATTCCACCCGTGACAGTCCCCATGCAGATGCACTCGCAGGCGAAACCCTGGTTGATGTTCGCTCCGGCAATTGCGGCGGGGAGTGCGTGGGCAGCATACAAGGTCGGGCGATCCCGCGAGCGCCGCAATGCAGCCCGCCTGCATCGCATCCTCGTAGAGGTGCTCCTCAACGCACTCTCTGCCGGCGACCCGATTACGGGGCGGCATTCGCGCCGCGTGGCCGATCTGACAGATGTGCTTGCCGAAGGGCGGGGGCTCAGCCGGCGCGAGCGGGCGACTCTGCGGGTAGCAGCGTTGCTTCACGACATGGGTAAAATAGACGACCGCTTCTTCCATATCGTTCACAGCAGAGACCCGCTGTCGGACCGCGAGCGTTCCCGCATCGAAAGCCACCCTCACGAAAGCGCCTATATATTGGAACCGCTGGAAGATACTCACCCCGGGATTTCATCGGTGGTCGCTTCCCATCACGAATGCTGGAACGGAACCGGGTACCCGGAAGGCCGTGCCGGAGAGGAGATCCCGCTCGCTGCCCGCTTCATTTCCATGGCGGATGTCTTCGACGCCATGACCCAGCCGCGCGCCTATCGCGAACCGCTCGAGCCGGAAGAGGCGCTGGGGATTCTCTGCGAAGATTCCGGAACCAAGTTCGACCCGGCCACCGTCGCACTCCTCGAGCAGCCGGGGCTCAGGCAGAGATGGCTCGACATCGCCCGGGACGGCCGGGTAGTAGAGGAGCGGGCGCAAAAGGGAGCGCACCTTTCGAGCGGTCGCCCCGAACGCTGAGCCCGTGGAAGCCCGGCTCCCGGCCCCCGGCACTGGCCAGCGGCTCGGGTTCAGAAGAACTGCGGCTCGATCAGCGAATCATCGTACCGATCCGGTCCCAACGCGCGGCGGTCAGAAAATGCGGGAACGGGCGGCCCGGGTCGTCTGCAACCGAGTAGTAGATGAACATCGCCTTGCCCTTGATCACCTCGCGGGGAATGAACCCCATGTAGCGCGAGTCGAGCGACTCGTCGCGGTTGTCGCCCAGCAGCATGTAGTGACCGGGCGGGACCACCAGCGGCCCCCACGAGTCGCGCGTGGGCCGGTACTGCTGCGGGTCGGGATCTCCCGCGAGTGCGTTCAGATGCCAGGCGTAGCCGCCGGTTCCGGAGTAGGGCAGAGGAGCGTCCGGCGTGTAGTCGGGTTCGGCATAGGGCTCTTCGAGGGCGGTACCATTCCGGTACACGACGCGGTCGATCATCTGGATCGTATCTCCAGGCTCGCCGATCACCCGCTTGACCACGTCTATGATCGGATCGTTGTACTCGGGGCGGAAGACCACGATATCCCCGTGCCGCGGCTCCCGAAAGGCGGGCGTACGAATTTCCGTAAACGGCACGCGCGCACCGAAGATGGCGTTGTTCGCCATCAGATAGTCCCCAATTTGCAGGGTGTTTTCCATGCTGCCCGAGGGGATGTTGAAGGCCTGCACCAAACAAGTCCGGAGTACGACGAACAAGACCAGTGCGATGGCGATCGAGCGGATCCATTCGACAGCCTCGTTGCGCGGGCGGACAGCGGGTTTTTCCGCATTGGCGCGGCGCAGGGCAGAGCGCGTCTGCGTACTGGCAGGGCGCGGGTTAGTAACCTTCAATGCCGTGGATGCAGGAACGGGTAGTGCCGCCCGGAAGAGGGCGGCGAACGGAGAATACCGGCTCGCGGCGGGCAAACAGCGACCCGCCCTTCCGCCTTGCGCGGCTCGTTGGCAGCAGCGGCAAGGGCGCTGTCGAATACCCAACCCGCCGGGGGAAGGTCCGCACCTTTACCGGGGCGCGTCAGCGGCCAAGAGGAGCGAAAGCGGCGAACCGGTCTCAGCGTCCTTCGGCTCGTGCGGAGGCCGAACCCGGAAGCCGGCGGCTGAAAGTTCCCGCAGCCAAGATTCGCGCGTGCGGCGGTACCAGCGAAGAGGAGCCTCAAACCCTTCCCCCATCTCCCTGAAGGTTTCCACTTGCCACCCTTCCGGCTCCTCGGAACTCCGCTCGGCGACCTGCGGGTGCACCGTTTGGATCAACAGGGTGCCGCCCGGACCGAGTCGGCTCGCGAAGGCGCCGAGCAACGGTTGCAGTCCGGCGGCGAAGAGTGCAAAGTTGCAAACAATCCCAATAAAGGGGCCGGGGCAAAGGGCGGGATCCGTGATCAAAGCCTCGTAGCTGGCACAATGGAAGCTGCCACCGCCGCCGGCTTTTGCATGCGCTACGAGCGCTTCGCTGCCGTCGAAGCCTGTTACGTGCCGGCTTTCCGCGGCGAGCGCGCGGGCGAGCCAACCTTCGCCGCAGCCGGCGTCCAGCACCGGCCCCGGTGGCAGCGCCGCGACGGCGTCCAGAATGGCACGGTCGGTGCCGCGCTTGCGGCTGGCGATGGCCCCTTCGCGAACCGCTCGCGCCCATGCTGCCGCGTTGATGTCCCAGACGTCGCGTACCGCCGCTGCACCGTCGCGTCCGGCTCGCTGCCGCTTGCTCATACCGGGCGGCCTGTCACCAGACCGGTTCGTTTCCCGGGCGCCACTTGATGTTGCACCCGATACTCGGTATCTGCTCTCCCGGCACCTCGCGCCCGCTTAGCACAGCATCCAGCGCGGAGCGGAGGTCGCTGCCATTTACGGGCAGTTGATTGCCGGGCCGCGAATCGTCGAGCTGCCCGCGATACACCAGCTCGAGTTTCTTGTCGAACAGAAAGAAGTCTGGCGTACATGCCGCTTGGTACGAGCGGGCGGTTTGTTGGGTTTCATCGAACAGGTACGGAAACGGGTAGCCGGCCCGCTGCGCCTCTTCCCGCATTGCCGCCGGGCCGTCTTGGGGGTAGCGGTGCGCATCGTTCGAGCTGATGGCAACGAACCCTGCACCCTTGGGCTGATAGTCTAGAGCAAGCCGCACCAGTTCGCGCTGCACGTGCTTCACATACGGACAGTGATT
>JBBSMO010000180.1:0-5613 GCA_038233155.1 Longimicrobiales bacterium | reverse complement strand
CCGGCTCGACGGGCGCGTCCGGCACCGACACCAAGCTGTCCAAGTGCGCCGGCTCCGATACGCAGCTCTTCGAGATGCTTTCGAACGGCGAGATCCGCACGACGGGCGGCCTGTGCGTAGACGCAACGGGCGGAACGGCCAACAACGGCGACATTATCCAGATCTACAGTTGCAACGGAACATCGGCGCAGAAGTGGAGCTATACCTCCGCCGGGGAGTTCAGGGGGCTTGGCGGGAAGTGCATCGACGTAGCGTCGAACGATCCGAAGGAAGGGCAGAGGATCCTCCTTTGGAGCTGCCACGGCGGGAGCAACCAGAAGTGGACTGCTACCAAGACCGTCAGTTCTTCGCCGCCGCCGGCGGTGTCGGGGACGACCACGCAGTACATGGACGGCTCCGGCAAACCATGGGGGCTCGACCGGCTGGACCAGCGCAAGGGGCTGTCCAAGTCGTACAGCTATTCGTCCGCAGGCAAAGGTGTCACCGCCTACGTGCTGGACTCGGGCATCGATGCCGACCACGCCGAGTTCGAGGGACGGGCACGCAGCGTTTGGGACGCGTTCGGCGGTAACGGGCGCGATTGCACGGGCCACGGCACCCGTGTCGCTGGCATCATCGGCGCTAAGACGTATGGCGTTGCCAAAAAGGTCCAGATCCGCAGCCTGCGCATCATCGACTGCAATGGCAACGGGAGGTCGTCCGGACTGATTAAGGCGTTGGATTGGGTCAAGGCAAACCGCTCCGGCCCCTCGGTGGCGAACCTCTCGATCGGCACCTCTTATTTCCAGTCGATCAACGACGCAGTCACCCGGCTGGCCGAGTCTGGTGTGTTCATCAGCGTTGCAGCGGGGAATTCGAGCGTGGATGCCTGCACGACCTCCCCAGCGAGCGCAGCGGCAGGATTCACGGTCGCCGCGAGTGACGCTGGCGATTCCCGCGCGAGCTTCTCGAACTACGGAAAGTGCATCGATTCCTACGCACCGGGTGTGAACATCGCTTCGAGCGCGGCGGGGGGCGGAACCGCTTCCGGCAGCGGCACTTCGTACGCATCGCCGCATGCTGCCGGTCTGGCGGCTCTATACAAGAGCGCCTATGGCAATGCAGCGACTTCGACTGTCGCCGCGTGGATCGTCAACGCGGCGACGATGTCGGTGATCGGCAACAATCCCTCCGGCACGCCGAACCGTCTGCTGTACAAGGGGATTTTGTAGCAGCTCGGGAAGAACAGCGCTTCAGATTCGGGGTCCGTTCGCTACGTTGCGGCGAACGGGCCCGCTTGGCGCTCGTTGAACCCAACGGTTGGGGCTTCGGCGCAACAACCTTGGTAGCGCTCTGCGACGGGGCCGGCTGCCGCGTCGTCTGCTGAGCGGCGCTACACCAGCGGGCACGCGGGTTGCTTTTGGCTACGGGCGCGGAACGTTTTCCGCCGGCCGTTCCTATCAACGAGCCTGAACCGTGAATTCTCAACCCGCTTCCGTGCATATGCTCCCCTCTCCCAACCCGCAGGTAATCTTCAAACCGTTGCCTGATTCCGCTGTCCTGCTGCACACACGCAGCGAGGTATACTTCGGCTTGAATGAAGTGGGTGCGCGCATCTGGGCGCTGCTCCCGCCGAACCGTTCGACTTTCGAAGAGCTTTGCTCCGTGCTAGCGGACGAATACCCGGGAGTAGGCGCCAGCGACCTCCGTCGCGACGTTGAGGAACTGCTCTCGGACCTACAACAACACGGCCTCGTTGTCGCAGCGGAGGGTGAGGCGGGTTAACCGAGGGGCACTGTGGCGTCACCGGTTCGCCAAACTCAGGAGTCTGTCCGCCGGCGAATTTCTGAATATGCTAAGGGCCCAGGGGGCACTGCTGCACGCTCAGGCACTCGTCTGGGTGAGGCCAACCGGTACCTTGATCGGTGAGTCTGCTGCCTCCCTAGAGCAGCCGGTTGCCAATAAGGCAACTATGGAACTCGCGGAGCGCCTAGGTCTAGCCGTTTCGCGTGCCGCCGAGAACGGCGTCTTCCGCCCCCTTTGCCTTGTACGGGCACTAGCGCTGCAGCGGCTGTTGCAGAAGCATGGGATCGGGGGGAGTCATATCTGCGTGGGGGTTGCCCAGCGGCGCGGACAGTTTGTAGCCCATGCGTGGGTCCAGTACGGAGAGAGTGTGCTAGGAGATGCCGAGTCGAACGTCCGCCGCTATGCGCAGCTCCCCGCACTCGATTTCACAGCTCTCCAGTGAGTGCAATCGCAGCCATGTTCTCCCGAGATCCTGCACTGGCTTCGCCAGAGCTGACAACCCGCATGCTCGAGGCAATGCACGAGCGCGGTGCGGACCACGTCCAAGTCGCTACCGGCCGCGGTTGGGCACTGGGCGTCGGGCGGTATGATTGGGAACTCGGGAGTGGGTTCGCTGAGGGGTGTCTTGTAGCGGAGGACGAACGGTGGGCAGTCGCCGCCGACGCCTCTCTTTACTATCGGAGGGACCTCGAGCAACGACTCGCCGCGGCTTCGTGCAGCCCGGCTTCCACGGCCCCCGCTCACCTGCTGCTCGCCGCGCTCGGGGTTTGGGGCACCGGCTGTGTCGACTTCATAGAAGGTGACTGGGCCTTTTTGGCGTGGGACAAACGCAACGAATATGGCATCGCTGCCCGTGATTTCATGGGCAAGCGCCCCATCTGCTATGCCCGCCCCGCAGAGTGCTTTTTGGCAGCTTCCACTCCCGCTGGAGTGCTCGCCCATCCCGCATGCCCCGAAGATCTCAACCTGGTCACGGTCGCCGAAACGGCTATGGCCGCGCTCACCGGCACGAACGAAACCGGCTATGCGGCGGTTTCGGTGCTGCTGCCGGGCCACACGCTGCAGATTGGATCGGGGGGCCTCCGTCCCGAGCGTCACTGGCACCCGCCGCCGCTGAACCCTGGTGGCGCATCCTCTTTCGAAGAGGGTGCCCGCGAGCTGCGTGAATTGCTCGATCAAGCGGTAACGGAGCGGCTGTCACCCTCCGGGCCCACTGCCGTGTGGCTGAGCGGCGGGTGGGATTCGACCGCACTATTCGGCACCGCGGCCTCCTTGCTGCCGGCGCACGATATCGGTTCGCGGCTCCAAGCTGTATCCGCGAGCTTTCCAGAGGGCGACCCAGGCCGGGAAGACGAATTCATAACTCAGGTGGTGGAGCAGTACGACACTCGCACAACATGGCTCGACGTAGACGAGATTCCGATATTCGGGCCCGGCATCATCGCGGACGAAGACCGGTCGGCTCCGTTTTATCATGCATTCTCGGGCGTCAACTCGAAGCTGGCGTCCAAGAGCCGTGATCTCGGCGCACGGGTCGCATTCGACGGGAATGGCGGAGACCAGTTGTTCGCCCTCTCCGACACCTACTTGGCGGACCTGTTCGCGAGCTTTCGGTGGCATCAGCTCCGTAACGAGTGGAGACAGAAAGGGTTGCAGGGCAGCGGAGCCAGGCACTTTCTCCGAAGTGTGGTCGAACCCGCACTGCCGGCATGGGTGGTACGGATGGCAGGCGCGGTTCGCGGGCGTCCCTTCGGCAGGCTCCTCGAGCAGCCGCCTCCGGCGTGGATCCGGCACGATTTCGTCCAACGTCACGGTCTTTTGGAGCGGCAGCGGGCGAACACACCGGTACGCGGGCGGCTTTCGCATGCCGAGTTCGAGGCGCGTTACTTTCTGCTCCACCCATTCTCGGGGCTGATCGCGGCAATCACCTTTGAAACGGCGCTCCGCCACGGCGTCGAGCTGCGTTCGCCCATGTACGACAAGCGCATCGTGCGCTTCATGGCGGGCCGCCCGCGCACGGACCGGGTGAGGGGCGCAGCCAACAAGCGTCTCTTGAGAGCGGCAATGCAGGACCGTCTGCCGCGGGCCGTATTGGCGGATCGCCCGCAAAAGACCGGTCTGGCGCACGTATATTTCCGCCGTACGCTGCTTGGCAGGCATGGCACGGCGATTGCCAGTTTACTGTCGCAGCCGATGGAGTTGTCGGAGTTGGGCATCGTCGAGCCGGCCGCATTGCAGGCGGCATGGAACCGCTCATTGCGGCGGCCGGACGACAAGATACTGTTCCAGCTTTTCCTGACCGTGCAGACCGAAACTTGGCTGCGGAGCCGGAAGGGAAGCCTCGGCAACAGAAGAGAGTTAGCAGGGCCAGTCGCCTAAAGCGGCTTGAGACATTACATTATAACGGCGGCATAAGGTGCCGTCCGCCTTCCAGGGGCGTATCCTGGAATCCTTTGGAACCCGGAGGTATGATGTACCAGAAGCCTTCTTTGGAACGTTTCGGAACGTTCCGCGACCTCACACAGGTGGGAGCTAGCATCACGAGTGCTGACTTCACCTTCGTGTGTGCCCAAACCAACACGGTGTCTGTCAGTACAGCCACCGGGGTACAGGAGCAGACGTCGTTTACATGCGGCGATTGCACCATCGGCATCGGCACGCTGTCCGCGTGACATCACGCTGGGAGGCACCTTGTGTGCCTCCCAGCGCAGCTTCCCTTCCCCATGCCTGACTTTGTGGTTTTCGGTGGCTGCCTCCGCACCGACTTTCCTCTTCCAGAACTTCCGCCCTCCCGCCAGTCCCCTAGCTGGACGGTGACCAGCGTTCCCGCCCTGCGGCCGGTGCGTGAGCTCCGCCTGCTCGGCACCAAGCTCGAGGGCCTGCGTTTCGAACACAAGCTGTATCAACATGAATTCGGCTTTCGTCTGGAATTTCGTGCGACCGGCAGCTTCGATATTCGCGAGAACGGCTCGACCATCGAATGGCATCCCGGGGCGGACTCCCATCCGGATGTGATGCTCCTCGTGTTGGTGGGGCCCGTGCTAGCCGTCGCCTTTCACGCGGCGGGGTTGCTCTGCCTGCACGGGAGCGCCGTCGAGCTCGGCGACGGCGGAATCTGCATTCTCGCTCCGAAGCATTCCGGGACGTCAACGCTCGCGCGGGCGCTGCTCCGGGCCGGCGGGCGCTTGGCGACGGACGACCTCATCGTAGCCTCCGCGGGCAACCCGCCCGAGCTGCTCCCCGGATTGCACCAGGTACGGCTTTGGGGAGACTCCGCCGCACAGTTTACAGCGGATGACGATCCTCTTCGAACCGATCTCGGCGGGAAGCAGGTTCTTACCACTATCGAGCGCGAGCGGCTCGTCCTGAGGCCGGTTCCCATCGCCGCTGTCTATCTGCTGCTGCCGGTGACCGAGCTGCCTGAGGGTGCAGCTGTTTCCCGGGTTCGGGTGCCCCCTCTCCCCGCGACTCTTGCGTTGGTCGCAAATAACAAGAACGGGCCGTTGCTAGGAGATTCCGAGGCCCCCGTCCTGCTCGACCGCGCCAGCAATCTCGCCCGGCATGCCGAGGTATACACCTTGGCTGTGGTGCGGGATTTTGCGCGGCTGGATGAAGTGGTGAGCCAGTTGCTGGCATGGCACGGCGGCGCGCTTGAAATGCGGCGGGAGGCGCTGGCGTCGTGATTTCGGCCCCCGGCAACGCTCCCGCCACACGCTCGGCGGCCTACGGTGAAGCGGCACCGGCCGTTTCGATTTCCGGGCTCGACAAGGAGTTCGCGCGGCAGAAGCGCTGGAAGGACCTGGTCCGCCACCCTTTCCAGCGGGAGAT